>JAGHYO010000204.1 GCA_017743605.1 Thermoflexus sp.
GGGGAACCGGGGCCGATGGCATCGTCTCCCCGAGCATGATTAGGCCGTGGGCGGCCGGGATGGCCGGGAACACGTAGTGAGTGTAGAGGCCGGCGGCCCCGGTGAGGAGAAGGCCCAGGGCCCGCCCGGGCCGGGGCCGCGCCCGCCAGGCCAGAAAGAAAAGGGAGTGCAGCGCCGCCCACAGGCCCAGGAGGGCATACATCCGGACCTCCTGGGCGTAGTAGACGGCCAGGGGATGCGCGGCCATCAGCAGCATGGCGAGGCCGGCGGCGCGTCGGCCGAACAGCCGCGCGGCCATGGCCCCCGTCGCCGCGATCAGCAGCACCCCGGCGAGGGCGGAGAAGGCCCGCAGGGCGAAGACCGAACGTCCGGCGACCGCGCCCCAGGCGTGAAGGAGCAGATAATAAAGCGGCGGATGGATATCCTGGGCCGCCGCCTCCACGATCCGCCGGACGGGGCTGGCGCTGAGACCGGCCGACGTTCCCTCGTCATACCACAGGCTCTGGGCGTCCAGCCGGTAGAACCGCAGCCCCATCCCCAGCAGCAACGCCGCGAGCCCGACCCATCCCAGGGCCTTGTTCCAGCAGGCCCCTCCGGCCGGC
This sequence comes from Thermoflexus sp., assembly GCA_017743605.1. GTDB lineage: Bacteria > Chloroflexota > Anaerolineae > Thermoflexales > Thermoflexaceae > Thermoflexus. Next base: position 603 of record JAGHYO010000204.1, read on the forward strand.
CCCATCCCCGCCCCTCCTCACTCGTTGAACAGCTGGCCGACCGAGCGGCCCTCATGGATCCGGCAGATCACCTCAGCCAGCATGGGCCCTACGGAGAGGACAGTCATGCTCGGGAGGCGTTTGTGGGGCGGGATCGGGATGGTGTTGGTGCAGATGATCTCCTGGATGGGTAGCGCCCGCAGGCGGTCCACGGCGTGGCTGGAGAGGACAGCGTGGGTGAAGCAGAGATAGATCTCCGTCGCCCCCTGCTCCCTCAGGACCCGCACCGCGCCGCTGACCGAGCCCGCCGTGTCCACCTCGTCGTCCACCAGGATCACCTTCCGGCCAGCCACCTCGCCGATCACCGTCAGGGCCTCTGTCTGGGTGCCGGTGCGGCGTTTCTCGATGAAGGCAATGGGCAGGTTGAGCTTGGCCGCGTAGTTGCGGGCCTTCTTGGCGAACCCCAGGTCGGCGGCCACCACCACTGCCTCGTCAGGGGAGAAGTTCTTCTCCAGCAGGTAATCGCTCAGCAAATGGAAGGCCGTGAGCTCGTCGCCGGGGATGCTGAAGAAGCCCTGGATCTGGCTGGCGTGGAGGTCGATGGTCACCCAGCGATCAGCCCCAGCCGCGGCGATGAAATCGGCCACCAGGCGCGCGGTGATGGGCACCCGGGGCTGATCTTTCTTGTCGCTGCGAGCGTAGGCCAGATAAGGGATCACCGCCGTGATGCGGCCCGCGTTGGCCCGCTTGATGGTGTCCAGCAGGATGAACAGCTCCATCATGTTGTAGTTCACTGGCGAGGCGGTGCTCTGGATCAAGAACACGTCCTGCCCGCGGACGCTGGCCAGCAGGCGGACGAAGATGTTCTCGTTCGGGAAGACAATGATCTCGCGAGGGAGCAGGGGGATCCCCAGACAGTCGGCGATCTCCTCAGCCAGCTGCGGATGGCCAGAACCTGCCACCAGGATCAGTTCTCCATAGCGCCATGACGGCCCGGGCATTCGCAAACGACCTCCCTGTCAGGATGACGCAGCTTGTCCATCATAGCCATCTTCCCTGGAATCCAAAAGAGGGGGCGCGAAAAGAGAGGCGTTCGCGACAGTCCCGAAAGGGGAGCCCGCAGGAGCACGGCCCTGCCACGCCTTGAGGGGGGCCGACCCCGAATCCCAGCGCGAATCCACGAATCTGGCTTTCAGAGCCCCGAGCACATCCATGTTCGTGTAGTCGCACCCATATTCTTGGACGGCTATTCACCATGGAGCGCGGTCGAGCCGCGCGCCTACGGGTTTGTCAGATGACAAGTATCGTTCAGGGCAATCACGATCCAGCGGCCATCGTGGAGAGCTAGCTCCGTGAGCGAGGCGTTGTCGAACCGGAAGGGGGAGGGGCGATCCAAGGGGAGGCCCAGCCATCGGCGGAAGAACATGCTGAAGGTCCCCCCGTGGGCCACCACGGCCAGCGTCCGTTCCGGCCGCGCCATCGCCCCCTGCATCGCCGCCCATACCCGTTCGGCGAACGCCGCCCGGGGCTCCGCCCCCGCGATCTCCGCCGTCGGATCCCGCTCCATCTCCCGCCAGGCCTGCTGCAGCGCGGCCACCTCCGCCCCAGTGCGTCCCTCAAAGGGCCCCTGGCCCCGCTCCTTCAAGCGCTCATCGACCTCAATGGGGACCTCCCAGACGGCGGCGAGGATGCGGGCGGTTTCATAGGCCCGCCACAGCGGACTGCAGAGGATGAGATCCGGCGGGCGCGCCCGGAGGCGCGCCACCAGACGCCGGACCTGCTCCCGGCCCACATCGTCCAGCGGCACATCCGCCCACCCCTGGATCCGCCCCTCCGCGTTCCACGCTGTGCGTCCGTGCCGGATCAGGTAAAGCCGCTCCGCCATCCGCGCCCATCCGTTCCCTGGGATCTCGAAATCCGACGCCGCTTCGGTGGATCTTCCGAGATCCGTGCTTGATGTCATAACCTTATCAACGCGGGGTTCGATCAACTTACAAATACCTTTGACGACCGGCCATCATTCACGAGCTTACCGCTGGTTCTCCACCCGAATCTCCCACAGTGGGAGCAGGCCACCGACAGGGAGAGCCCGTCCGTGCTGGTATACGGGGAGGACCACTCCGCTTGTTGGATCATAGATGGCCACTTTTAGTTCGTACACCCCTGGTGGGGCATCCGCCGCCAAGAGCATCTTTCGGTGGTCGGCCCAGATCTCTCGGAGAGACCCTGGTGTCAGCGGGAGGTCTGTCTGGGCAATCTTATACCCATCCTCCCGCAGGATCTGGACCGTCGCGCTGCGGGGACCTCCCAATGGTCGCAATGCACGCCAGTAGAGAATCAGGTCCAGCTCCTCTCCCGGCGTCAGCACCGCTCGCTCCAGGTGGTAACTGACCAGCGCAACCTCCTGTCCCCATCGGTAGTTTAGAATTGGTCCGGAGTCCGGGACAGCAATTCGGGGACCCGGAAATAGAAACGTATCCCCAAGCCGCCCATTCTCATACACCGGCAACCGTTCTGTAAAAGTTGTCAAGCCCACCGCCAACACACCAGAGGCGGCCAGCGGAACGGTGTCTCGCACGGCCAGGGGGTAGTGGTCACAGAAGGCCACCCCTGGGAGCCAAAGAGACGTCGGAAAGGTTCCCAGACCGTGGTAGGTGACCTTATGGGCAGCTGTCAGGCCGTCGGCGGTTTGCAGGGAGAGGGAGAGAAGGTAGTTCTCCGCCACCGGCCCTTCCGCTTGCCAGCAGAGGGTGACCCAGAAGGTTTCACCCGGACGGACCTCCTCCGCATCCACCCGGTAGCCCAGAAGACGGATGTTCTCGCCAAAGCGAATGTCCGTCAATTGCGAGACCTGCTCTACGACTTCTTCCGTTGTCAGCGGTTTGGGACGAGCGTAGGCGGGTCGGATGACTCCGAAGGGGAGCCAAAAAGCCAGGGCCAGCAGGATTCCAATTAGAGTCAGGAAGAGCCATCGACGCGCCCGCGCGGGGCACAGTTGCGCCCATCCCAGGGCCAGCAGGATCGCGTGGGCTGAGATGGCTGGATAGAGCAGCCGCCCTTGGGAGCCCCCAGTGATCAGTGTCCACCGCACCAACCCTGCCGCCATGATCAACGCCCACAGGCCTAAGTAGGCTACTCCGCTCAGATCGCTCCAGCGCTTCTGCTGGACAGCTCGTATTACGAAGCGCGCAAGCCCAAGGGTCCCAAGAAGCACCAGCAGAGCATAGATCCCATAGACCCAGCGTGGCGCGGCTAAGTTAAACCAGCCAAAGACAGCCCAGTAAGACATCCAGACCAGCTCCGCCTCGCTCTGTAGCCATTCCCTCAGCCCGAATCCCAGCTCCCGATGTCCCATCAATGCGAGCATAGCTGAAAGGCCTGTGGGGTCGTTATAGAGGTACCAGTTACGCAGATACCACCAGCCGCAGATCGCCAGAGCTACCCCAAAGGTCACGATGTAACGTCGAAGGCGCAATAGAAAATCGTCTTTGGGATTTTTGAAAACGAGCATCATGGCGACGAAGGGCCAGAGTAACAAACCGCTCAGTTTAGTCAACGCGGCCGCTCCCAGAAGCAGGCCGAGAAGGATCTCACCGCAAAGTTCATAATGAAAAATGCGCCCCCTATATGCTCTGCGGATCAAAAGATGAACCACCAATGTCCAAGTAGCCAAGCAGGTTGCCAGCACATCGTTGTTGACCAATCCGGCCGTGAAGAGAAAGCCGGGAGTGAGGGCAACCATCATCGATGCCCCTGCGGCAACCCCCTCCTCCCGAGGGAACAGTTCCTGAGCCAAGCGGTATGTTCCCCAGACTGTTCCGGCACCGAAGAGGACCGAGAGAAAACGGGCCAGATGGATGGCCAGCGCCGCGCCTCGATATGGAAACTGCTCAGCATCAGTGTGGACGTAGTGATTCTGGTTATCTCGATATGCTATCGGCAGAAGGGTGGGATACGGATTCTCTCGAGCGTAAAGCGCGGATAGGTCCTCCTGCGGCACCCAACGGATTAGGACCGCCACCAGCAAATAGTAGAGAGGCGGCTGGCTGGCCTCCTGCCGAGCCAGATGCGGATACCGGTCCGGGGGCTGGCGGGGCAACCCCCTTCCCTCAGCAATATATCGAGCGTAGGCATAGTGCCAGGATTCATCGTTCCCTTCAAAAACAGGAACGATAATGCTATAGAACGTTGCTAACAAGACAAA
>JAGHYO010000205.1 GCA_017743605.1 Thermoflexus sp.
ATCCGCACCAAGCTGCGCAACCTGCGCACCGGGGCCATCATCGACAAGACGTTCCTTTCAGGCGATCGAGTACAGGACATCCGGGTGGAGAACCGGGAGGTGCAGTTCCTGTATTGGGACAGCGATCTTTACTACATGATGGACACCCAGACCTATGAGCAGATCCCGGTGCCGGCCGAGCGGCTGGGGGAGGCGGTGAACTTCCTGAAGGAAGGGATCACTCTGATCCTGCGGGAATACGAAGGCGAGCCCCTGGGGGTGGAGCTGCCGGTGACGGTGGACCTGCGCGTGGTGGAGGCGGAGCCGGGGGTGAAGGGCGACACCGCCTCGGGCGCCGACAAATGGGTGGTCGTGGAGACCGGCTACCGCCTCCGGGTTCCTCTCTTCGTCAACGAAGGCGACATCGTTCGGATCGACACCCGCACTGGGGAATACGTGACCCGCGTGAGTTAAGGCCATCGATGGAACCTGACCACAGGAGGAGATAGATGCACCCTCGTCGTGTCGTGGTCACTGGGATGGGGACCATCACGCCTCTAGGGCTGGACGTGCCCACCACGTGGGCCCACGCCGTCGCCGGCTGCTCCGGCGCAGGGCCGATCACCCTCTTCGACGCCTCTCGCCTGAACGTGCGGATCGCCGCCGAGGTGAAGGGGTTCGACCCGTTAAACTACATGGACGCCCGGGAGGCCCGGCGGCGCGACCGGTTCGAGCAGTTCGCGGTGGCCGCCACCCAGGAGGCGGTGCGCCAGGCCGGGCTACGAATCACCGAGGAGATCGCCGATGAGGTGGGGGTGATCATCGGCTCGGCCATCGGCGGGGCCCAAACCTTCGCCGACGGGGTGGAGACGGCCCGGTACAAGAGCCCACGCCTGCTCCACCCCTTCGTCATCCCCATGGTGATCACGGATGGCGCCTCCGCCCAGATCGCCATCGCGCTGGGGGCTCGAGGTCCCAACTTCGCCACGGTCTCTGCCTGCGCCGCCGGGGCGGACGCCATCGGCATCGCCTACGAGCTGATCTGCAGCGGGGATTGCCGGGTCTGCATCGCGGGGGGCGCTGAGGCCAGCATCACCTTCGTCGGCATCGCCGCCTTCGACCGCATCGGAGCCATGTCCCGCCGCAACGACGACCCCGCCGGGGCATGCCGCCCCTTCGATCGGGATCGGGACGGCACAGTGATGGGAGAAGGCGCAGCAGTCCTGGTGCTGGAGGATCTGGAGTTCGCCCGAGCCCGGGGTGCTGAACCCCTGGCCGAGATCATCGGCTACGGGGCGACTTCCGACGCATACCACCCCATCGCGCCCGATGAAGACGGGGCAGGGGCGGCCCGGGCGATGACCAAAGCCCTGCGCAAGGCCGGGATCCGCCCGGGGGAGGTGGACTATATCAACGCCCACGGAACTGGGACACCCCTCAACGACAAAACCGAGACCCTGGCCATCAAGATGGTTTTCGGCGAGCGGGCCTATGAGATCCCCGTGAGCGCCACCAAATCCATGACCGGCCACATGATAGGGGCTACGGGAGCCCTGGAGGCGATCTTCTGCATCATGGCCATCCGCGAGGGGATCCTCCCGCCCACCATCAACCTGCAGAACCCGGACCCGGAGTGCGACCTGGATTACGTCCCCAATCAGGCCCGCCGCAAAGAGGTGCGCATCGCCATCACCAACGCCTTCGGGTTCGGCGGCCACAATAGCGTGCTGGTGCTCAAGCGCTGGGAAGGCGTGTGATGGGACCTTGGCGTCTCAAGGACCCTGAAACGGATCGGATCGGGGGCATCATCCGCCCGATCTTCGTTCGGAGGACCCCGGGGCGAAGCGGCGGGGAGGCGAGCGGGATGGGACCGGAAGGCGGGGAGATCGCGGCGTTCTTCGATGTGGACCACACGGTGCTCTCCGTGAGCTCGGCGAGGCAGTGGGTGCGCTATCTGCGCCGCAGCGGCCGGATGACCCGGACGCTCTGGTGGACGTTCCTGTGGCTGGCGCTGCGATATTATCTGGGGTTGCTGGAGTTCCCCCGGGCCAACGCCCGCCTCATGGCGATGATCGCCGGCGCCGATGAGGGCGCCTTCCGGGAGGAGACCCGGCGTTGGTTCGAGGAGTGGGTGCAGCCGTATATCGCCCCCGGGGCTGTGGAGCGGATCCAGGCTCATCGCCGTCGGGGGCACCGGGTGGTCCTGATCTCCGCCGCCACCGAATACGTGGTCCGCCCCCTGGCGGAGACCTTGAGCATCGCCGATTACCTCTACACCCGCCTGGAGGTGGTGGACGGACGCCTCACCGGCCGGGTGGTGGAGCCCCCGTGCTACGGCCCCGGGAAGGTCTACTGGGCGGAGCGCTACGCGACGGAGAGGGGCAGCGACCTCTCCCGCAGCTATTTCTATACGGATAGCTATACAGATCTCCCTCTCCTGCTGCGGGTTGGCTATCCGGTGGCGGTGAACCCCGACCCCCGGTTGCGCCGGCTGGCCCGCCGACGGGGATGGTCCATCGAGCACTTCTATTGAAGCGTGGCGTAACGAACCGCTAGCAGCTATGGGAGCGCGCCGAGAAGCACACATGCGGTCGCAAGGGGAACACAGGGCGTGGTGGGCAGGGCCAGGCCTACCCGCCCGGCGATCGCTCCGGAGAGCTCCCTCCGCGTGATCAGGAGGGCCTCTGTCTGCCCACGCGCCCACCCCCTGACCCCGCCCTGATGGGCCACCATCCATCCGGTGAGCACCCTGTTCACCCCGGTAGCCAGCGTCAGGAGGACAGCTAGGGGCAGAACAGGAAGGAGCGACTCGGCATCTGCACGCAAGCCCAGGATGGGGAAGAACACCGTTGCGGAGAGATCCCGCGCCGGCCCGATCCGCTGCCGGGCCCGCTCTTTCACCGGATCCGAGATCGCGAGCTCCAGAGGGAACGCCCTCGCGGCCGGTGGGATCTGGAGTGCCTGTGCGATGCCTGCTGCCCGCAACGCCAGCCCGAACAGGGAAAGAAGGAGCGCTACCTGGTTTTTGTGATCGATGGCCCGGCTGAGGACCTGGCCGTAGCGGACAACGATCTACATAACGACGACGGGCAAGAGGAGGGACAGCGTCAGCGGCCCGATGGCCGTCTCGCCGGTTCGAAACGAGGAACACCATCACTCGCCGCAGGAGGGCGATCAACAGGTCCTCCAGGATCGAGAGGAAGACCGCTGCGCGCGCTTCCGCATGGCCTTTCCATCCCAGCTCGTCGATCCGACGGGGGAGGGTACTGGAGCAGGCGATGTAAGTTAACTCGGCCCATCCCAAGGGCCAGCGACAACCCCACCCCAGCGCTAGCAGAAAGCCCGGCGCGAAGTTCAGGAAGGCGTCCAGAAGGCTGTCCGGGAGGTGGGCGGGGAGAGCTTCCCGCAGCTCCGGGCCGCCGTATTCTAAGCCCAGCATGAAAACGAAGAAGGGCACTGATCTCCGCGGTGGTCCGGATGAAGGGCTCGCTCAGCCGAAGAGCGAGGAGGCTCCCTTTGCCCAGGGCCGGGCCGACGAGCAGGATAAGAGGGATGGGGGAGAAAGCAAGGCGATGTGCCAAGCGGTGGACCAGGGCCAGGCCCAGGAAGACCGTCCCCAGTTCGATCGGGAGCATCCTCGCCTACGGCACCGGATGCCTGCCCAGCTCCATGAAACCCCAGGGAGAGAGAAGAACCGCCCTCCCTTCCCGGGGACTGCGCCGCAGTCCATAGACAGAGCGGCTTCAGCGCCTTGTCCCGGGGCCCTCGGCCGGGCCGGGCTCTGGATACGTTGGCCTGGCCACGAGAGGCCCCACACGGTTGCGGAACTCCACGCGGCTCCATCCGCACTGAGTGCAGGCCACCCGGAGCTCCTCCAAATAGGGGTCGTGGTCGTCCGGCTGGACGGCCATCCAGCGGAGCCGGCCCCCGCACTGCGGGCAAGCAGGAGTAATCAGCCAGGCGTAGACGCCCGGCGGGACGATGAGGGACAGCCCGGTCATGACCAGGGCCAGCCACACACCGACGAGGGCTGCGCCTTGCGGCCGGAGCCCGAGCCAGACTCCCAGCCACAGTAAGGCAAGGAAGGCGATGAAGAGACGCACGTAACGGTATCGGATGAACAGCATCGCCCCCCCTTACAGACGACGCGGGATCATGCTTTCTTTGCGTTCTTGGAATTGGCGGTGAAGATGGGCAGATGGCCCAGGGCGATGATTTGACGCCACTTCGCCCGCTCCCCTTCCGTGAACACCGCGGCCTCGGCGATTACGATAGCCCCTGCCTTGCTCATCAGCAGGCGCATCGCCTGGAGGGTAGAGCCGGTGGAGATCACGTCGTCCACCAGCACCACCTTCCGGCCGCGCACCAGCTCGATGTCCTTCTCATCCAGGTAAAGGGTCTGGGGCTGGCCGGTGGTGATGGAGAGGGTCTCAGCGCTCAGGGCTTCGCCCATGTAAGGCTTGTAGCTTTTGCGCAGGATCACGTAGGGGAGGCCCATCTCGATGGAGAGCTGATAGGCGAGCGGGATGGCCTTTGCCTCTGGGGTGACGATCACCTCAGCCTCCTTGGGGATCCGCCGGGCCAGCTCTCTGGTCACCGCCATGACCACCTCGGTGTCCCCGAGCATGTTGAAGATGGCGATGCGCACGCCAGGGGCGATCTCAAACAGCGGAAGATGCCGGACCAGGCCGGCGATCTCCACGGTATAGGTCTCGCGCTTCGGGCTCATCGGGTTCACCTCCCGCTTGGGATACCCAGGATATTATACCATCCCCACAAGGGAGATGATGACTATGAAGAAGCGG
>JAGHYO010000206.1 GCA_017743605.1 Thermoflexus sp.
GCCGGCCGGGCGGACGCCCTGAGCGATGTGGACATCGCCCTCTGGGTGGATCCGGATGTGCCCCCCACACAGTTCCCGGAGCTCCTGGATCGTCTCCAGGCCCGGTTGGAGGAGGCCCTGCCGGGCCATGAGATCGACCTGATCCCGCTGAACACGCTGCCGCCGGCCCGTCAGTTCGCGGTTCTAAAGGAGCGGGAGATCCTGTCCTGCCGGGACTCCGGCCGCTGTGCCGATTGGGAAGCCCGGGCGATGCGGGCCCATCTGGACGAGGGCCCTTTTCGAGAGCTCCTGAACCGGGCCTCCCTGAAGCGTTGGAAAGGGGAAAGCTCGGTGATCGATCAAGATTTGTTGATGGATCCCATGACCTGGCTGGAGGAGTTCATTACATTGCTGGAGCTGCTGGCCGCTCTGGACCGCTCGGACTTCTGCGGGGATCCGTATCGTTACGGCAGCGCGGAGCGCTTCCTCCAGCTGGCCATCGAAGCGGCGTTGGACATCGGGCACCACATTGTCGCCCACACGGGGTTGGGGCGCCCCCAGAACGATGCGGAGGTCTTCTGGATTCTGGGGCAGGCAGGGATCCTGCCGGAGGCGCTGGCGGAAGCCATGGCGCAGATGGCCCGGTGGCGGAACCAGTTAGTCCATCTGTATTGGGACATTGATCACGCTCAGGTTCACGCCATACTCCCGCAGGCGATCCGGGATCTGAAGGCTTTTATGCAAGCCATCGCGCGCTTGATCGAGGGGACGTCCGCCCCATAAACCCGTTAGAAAGCATGAGAAGGCCGCCCCTGCCAGGCGGCCGGTGGAGATCCGTAGAAAAGGGAGGGAGGCGATGTCGGCAGAGATGCGAGAGCGACTGGAAGCGTTGATGTTGACGCTGGAAGATCTCTTGGACCGTCTTTGAGGTCTCGGAAAAGCAGGCGGAGATCCAGCGTCTGGAGGAGGAAGCCGCCCGGCCGGATCTCTGGGACCAGCCGGCTCAGGCGCAGGAGGTGCTGAAGCGGCTGGGCCGCCTAAAGGAAGAGGTCGGCCGCTGGCTTCTCCTGCGCCAGCGCGCCCAGGAGGCCCGGGAGCTGCTGGAGCTGGCGGAAGGGGAGGGGGATGAGGCGCTGATGGCCGAGCTGGCCCGCGAGATCGCAGCCCTGGAAGAGACGGTGCGCCGCCACCAGTTCGAGGTCTGGATGTCCAGCCCCTACGACCGCCACGACGCCATCCTGGCCATCCACGCAGGAGCCGGCGGCACCGACGCCCAGGATTGGGCGGAGATGCTGTTGCGCATGTATCTGCGTTGGGCGGAGCGCCGGGGCTGGCAGGCCGAGCTGCTGGACAAAGTAGATGGCGAGGAGGCGGGGATCAAGAGCGCCGCGGTGTTGGTGAAAGGCCCCTACGCTTACGGCTACCTGAAGGCAGAGAAAGGGGTGCACCGCCTGGTGCGCATCTCCCCCTTCGACGCCGCCCGCCGCCGTCACACGTCCTTCGCCCTGGTCGAGGTCTGGCCGGACATCGGGGAGAGCTCAGAGATCGTCATCCGGCCGGAGGACATCATCGTCGAGACCTTCCGAGCCTCCACGGCAGGGGGCCAGCATATGCAGAAGAACGAGACTGCCGTCCGCATCCGGCACATCCCGACGGGGATCGTGGTCTCCTGCCAGAACGAGCGCAGCCAGACTCAGAACAAGGAGACTGCTCTCAAGATCCTGAAGGCCCGGCTGGCGGAGCTGGAGGAGCAGAAGCGCCGGGCGGAGATCGCCGCGCTCAAGGGTGAACACGTCAGCGCCGAGTGGGGCAATCAGATCCGCTCCTATGTGTTACATCCCTACCAACTGGTGAAAGACCATCGCATCGACTATGAGACCAGCCAGGTGGAGCGGGTCCTGGATGGGGAGCTGGGCGATTTCATCGAGGCCTATCTGCGCCAGGCTGTTGCGGCTCCCCGCTCGTGATGGAGGAAGCGGCTTGCCAGACTGGAGATCCAGGGGGAGACGATGGGAAAGCGGAAGACGGGGAACCCCGCGGGGGAGTGGCTCTCCCTGAAGGAGGCGGCGGCCATGCTGGGGGTGCACCCGGCCACGCTGCGGGCGTGGGCGGATGCGGGGCGCATCCCCTCCCAGCGGACCGCCGGAGGGCATCGGCGGTTCGCCCGCAAGGATCTGGAAGCCTGGCTGCAGGCCCACGGCGCGGAGCCTGGGGTGCGCATGCTGATCACCTACACCTTGGGCCAGCTTCGGCTGGAGCTGGCGCAGAGGGCCGGCCCGCAGGCCCCCTGGTTCGAACGGATGCGCGGCCCCATCGCGCAGGAGTTCCGGTCCACCTGCTACCGGCTTCTGGAGGAGCTACAGGCTTACATTCGGGATCACGACCCGCACCGCCCTCGCCGGATCGGGCGGCGTTACGCCGAGCAGGCGCATGCGGCTGGACTCGGGCTGGGAGATCTGTTACAGGCGTTCCTCCACTTCGGCGGCTACCTCCTGGAGAGCGTGTTCCGGATGGTGGAGCTGGGCGGGGCGCCGGAGCGCTGGCACGAGATCTATCGGGATCTCCTCGCTTTCTACAACGAAGCGTTGCTGGCGATTGTGGAAGGATATCTGGAGCGCGCGCCCTCGGATCGAGCGGCCGTCCATCCCGCAACCGGCTGAGCGGCCTCATGATCGTGGAGGCCTGGCCCGCCATGCTGGCCTCGGATCTCTTTAACCCGTGAAGGCGATTCGTATCCTGCGGGGGAGGGCCCAGCCTCCGGAGGTGCGAGAGCAGAACGGGAGGATCCCGCCCACGCCAGAGGGCCGCCTGATCTTGGTCCCAGGCTGGCTGCCGAAAGACGCCCCCCATCGCCTGATTGTGGTGGCCTGCCCAGCCCCGCGAGGGCGGCGGTGCGACGCTCGTGCGAGAACGATCTCATTCTTCCCTGCTGGAGGTCGGGATGTCGATTCTGGACTGGACGCCGTTGCGGCGGATCCGGCGCAACCATGCGCTGGAGCACGCCACGATCCATCTGCTCGGCCAGCGGTTCCCTGGCATGCCCCTGGCCGGTCGCTCCACTCCCTTCGGGTTCTACATCTATGGGAACGTGCCCATGGAGGCAGTGATCGCCGCAGCCCATGAGGCCCTGGAGCGGCTGCGTCAGGGCGAGCATCACTGGGCAATCCACCCAGGTTGCGGTACCAACTATGTGACCTCGGGCACCTCCGCCGGACTAGCGGCCTTCCTCACCCTGGGCCTGGTGCCCCATCGCCAGCGCCGCGATGTCCTCCCCCTGGTCATCTTGGCCACGGTGCTCGCCCTGATCGCTGCCCAACCCCTGGGCCCGTGGCTGCAAGCCCACCTCACCACCCGGGCTGACCCAGGGGATCTCGAGATCGCGGGGGTGCGGGCCATCTCCGGCGGCTTCGTCCGGGTCTATTTCGTGGAGACCCGGGGCGGATGAGTGCCTGGAGCCTAAGCTCGTGAGAGCGCCCCAATGATCCTCCTCTTCCACGGTGAGAACGAGCTGGAAATCGAGGAGGCCCTGTGGGAGCTGCGCAGGGAGGTAGGGGATGCCGCCGCCCAGTCCGCGAATGTGATCCTCCTGGACGGCCGGCGGATCTCCCCGGCGGAGCTGCAGGCGGCGTGCACGGCGATGCCCTTCTTGGCCTTCCGGCGCTTGGTCATCGTGGAGGGGTGGCTGGCCCGGGAGCGCCGCCGGGCCCAGGAGGATGAGGCCTTTCGGCAGGCGCTCTCCGCGGTCCCGCCCACCACCCTCCTGGTCCTGATCGAACGGAAGACCCTCCCGGAGGGTCACCCTTTGCTGCGTTGGATGATGGCGCATCTGGATCAGGCGGAGGTCCGACATTTCCCCTTGCCGCCTCCCCGGGCCCTCCCGGAGTGGGTGATGGAGCGGGCCCAGCGATATGGAGGAACCTTCACCCCGCAGGCAGCCTCCGCCCTGGCCGCGCTGGTCACGGATCTCCGCCTGCTGGATCAGGAGATCCAGAAGCTGACCGCTTGGGCCGCCGGCCGTCCCGTTACTCCCCAGGATGTGGAGCGGTTGGTTCCCTACGCGGCGCCGATCAGCCTCTTTGAGCTCACCGAGGCCCTGGGGCGCCGGGATGTACGCCGGGCCCTGGCCGCCCTCCATCGGCTCCTCGAAGAAGGGGAACATCCCCTCGGGCTGTTCGGCATGATCGTCCGCCAGTTTCGTCTGATGCTCCTGATGAAGGAACAGCTGGAACGGGGCCTCTCCCCCGCCGAGGCCGGGAACCTGCTGGCCCTTCATCCGTATGCGGCGCGCAAGATCGCGGAATCGGCAGTCGCCTTTTCGATCCCACAGCTGGAAACCTTCCACCGGAGCCTGGCAGAGCTGGACCTGGCCATCAAAACCGGCCAGGTCCCGGATGTGGTGGCGCTGGAGACGTTCATTGTCTCGGTGGGCCGGCGGGAAGCCGTATGAAAGCCTGGGTCGTCCTCAAGCCCTACGCGGAGCGCAAGCTCCACAATTTCTACCCCCGGGCCTTCCACGACGACATCGCCGGCGTCCACGGGGACCCGGAGCCGGGGGCCGTCGTGGAGGTTCGGGACGCCACGGGGACGCTGGTGGGGAGGGCGTTCTACAACCCCGCGGCCCATATCCCCCTTCGGATGCTCACCCGGGGGGACGAGCCCGTGGATTCGGAGTGGCTCCGGAGGCGCCTGGCGGAGGCCGCCGACCGGCGAAGGAGCATCCGGGACACGAACGCCGTCCGCCTGGTCCACGGGGAGGCGGATGGGCTCCCCGGGCTGATCGTCGATCGCTACGGCGACGTCCTGG
>JAGHYO010000207.1 GCA_017743605.1 Thermoflexus sp.
CCTCCCGCTCCAGCTCCCGCAACCGAGAGAGGAAGGCGGGCTTCCAGCCTTTGCCCCCGACCAGGATTAGGGGGACCGGCGGGGAGAGGCGGGCGACGGCCTCCAGCAGCACCCCTAGGTTCTTGCGCGGCTCCAGGGTCCCCACGTACAGGACGAACCGCTCCGGCAGGCCCCGGCGCGCCCGGAAGGCGGCCACCTCCTCCGCCGGCAAGGGCCGGAACCGGGGATCCACCCCTGGGCGGGCCACGGCGATCCGCTCCGGCGGAAGGCTCCAGCGGCGGATCAGATCCTCCCGAGCCGCCTGGGAGATCATCAGGATCCCTGCCGCCCGCTGGCAGGTCCATCGGGTGAACGTCCGCAGATACAGCCGGTTCGCTGTCCGGAAGGCCTCCGGGTAAAGGAGAAAGCTGAGGTCGTAGACGGTGACCACCACGGGCAGGCGGGCCGTTAGCGGCGCCACGAAGGCCATCGCGTGCAGCAGCTCCCACCCCCCCTGGGCCAGGCGCAGCGGCAAAACCAGCTGCTCCCACAGGATCCGGACGAAAGGCTGATGGGTAGGCCAGGACGTGCGAACCCAACGGATCCCAGGGACCTCCGGGGGGATGGCCCGGGGCCCGATGAAGGCAGTGAAGGCAATCTCCGGGGCGGCCTCCGGCAGGCGCCGCAGGACCTCGTAGAGATAGCGGTGGATCCCAGCGCTGCGGTAGGAGGCCTCGCCGGCCAGCAGCTGCGCGTTCAGCGCGACGCGTCGCATGACGGCTCCGGAAGCAAACCCTCGTTCCCTCCCATCACCCGGCGGTAGAGGGCGACGGTGGCGTGTGCGATCTCCGCATGGGTGAATCGCTCCAGGACCCGTGCCCTCCCCCGCTCGCGGAGCGCCGCCCGCAAATCGAGGTCCCCCATCACCCGACGCAGCGCCGCCCGCAGCGCCTCCGTGTCGCCCTCCGGGAACACCAGGCCAGCCTCCCCGATCACCCAAGGGATCTCGCCCGCAGAGGAGCCGATGACCGGGACGCCGCAGGCCATCGCCTCGATCAGCACTCGGCCGAACTGCTCCGTCCAGTTCGGACGGGTTCGGGAGGGCAGAACCAAGACATCCAGGCCGGCATAGACCTCCGGCATGCGGGTCGAGGGAGAGGGCGGCTCGAAAGCGACGCGGTCCGCGATCCCCAAGCGCTCCGCGAGCCGCCGCAGGGAGGGGCCTGCCGGCCCGCTGCCGATGATCCGCAGCCGCCAGTTCCCCTCCAGCCCGGCCGCTGCCTGCAACAGAAGGTCGATCCCTTTCTCCGGCACCCAGCGCCCTACATATCCGATGTTAAACCCCCGGGAGGGATGCCGGGGGGCTGGCGCAAAGCGCTCAGGGTCCACCCCGAACTGGGGGATCACCGCCATTGGGCCGGCGTAGCCCTTGGCCCGCCAGACCCGCGCGGCCGTCTCGCTGCCCGCGATCAGGAAATCCGCCGCTCGCAGCACCACCCGCTCCCACCATCGAAAGGGCGGCGGATAACGGCGCAGGAGGTTCTGCCAGGAGAAGACGCCGACGCGGATCCCTAGGGCCTTCGCTAAGCGGACGGCGTGATAAGTGGCCAGGTTGTAAGGCTCCTCCTCTATGTGCAAGAGGTCCGGCCGCAGGGCGCGAAGGCGCCGGCCTAGATGCGGATAGAAGTGAAGGTGGAAATGCCCATTGAAAGCGATGGGCTCCACCAGCAACGCGTAACCCTGGGTGTGCGCCCGCTCCAGGGGGAGCGCCCCCCGCTCATCCCGCCAGGCAGGCGGGACCAGGACGATGAGCTCGATATCCGGGTAGCGGGCGATCTCCTCGGCTTTGCGCTGGTAGGCGCCCACCACCAAGGCCTTGGAGAGCAGCACCACCCGCATCGTGGCCTTCCGCTGCTCCCGTCGGGCTCAATCCTCCTCCCATGCGGTCAGGTCGTTCAGGCGCTGATCGATCTCCTCGGGCAGGGACCAGCCCACTGCGCCCAGGAGCTCCAGAAGCTGCTCTACCGCGCTGGCCCCGATGATGGGGCTGGTCACGGTCGGGTTGCGCAGCACCCAGGCCAGGGCCACCTGGGCAGGCGTCTTCCTCAGCTCCCGGGCAACGCGCTCCACTTCCTCCAGGACCTGCCAGGCTCGGGGATCCTGGAGGTAGCGGCGGAGCCCCTCGCTGACCGCGCCCCGGCTGCTGGCTGGCGGCGGGGCGTCCCGCCGGTATTTCCCGGTGAGGAAACCCCCGGCCAGCGGGCTGTAGGGGATGACCCCCAGGGCCTGATCCCGGCAGAGCGCCATCAGCTCCCGCTCGAACTCCGCTCGGTGCAGCAGGTTGTAATGGGGCTGCAGGCTGTCGAAGCGAGCCCACCCGTGCTTATCGCTGATCCACAGCGCCTTGCAGAGCAGCCAAGCCGGGAAATTCGAGGCCCCGATGTAGCGCACTTTGCCCTGCCGCACCAGGTCGTCCAGCGCCCGCAGCGTCTCCTCCAGCGGCGTCTCCTCGTCCGGCCAGTGAACCTGATAGAGGTCGATGTAGTCCGTCCCTAGGCGCCGGAGGCTCCCCTCCACAGCCTCGAAGATGTGCTTGCGGGAGAGCCCCTGGTCGTTGGGGCCCGGGCCCATGGGGCCGCGCACCTTGGTGGCGATCACCAGGGCCTCCCGGCGCTGCCCCTTCAGCCAGCGCCCGATGATCTCCTCCGTGCGTCCGGCCCACGCCCCCGGCGCCCAGTAGGGATAGATATCCGCTGTGTCGATGAAGTTGATCCCGGCGTCGACGGCGGCCGAGAGGATCCGGTGGGCTATGGCCTCATCGGCCGTCCATCCGAAGGTCGCGGTGCCCAGGCAGAGCGCCGAAACCTTGAGCCCAGTCCGTCCCAGGGTGCGATACTCCACGGCGCATCCTCCGGGGGAATGAGGTCCAGAAGCGCAGCGCTACGCCGCCCCCACGCCATGGCCTGCTCACCCAGTCCGCTCCACCTGCACGCTCTGGTCTCCAGAGGAGTCCATTCGCGGGCCGCGCGCTAAGACGGCCTGCCAGATCTCCGGGATCTTCGTCACCCGGCCGGACCGATCTAAGCAGAGGTGCTTTGTCCAGCCGGTGGCTAAGCGCTGGCCGGTATCGGCGTTATAGACCGCGTAGCCGAAGGTGATCGAGCGGCTGCGGATCTCCTCCGCCCACGTCCGGACGGTGACCCGCTCCCCGTAGCGGGCCAGGGCTTCGTAACGGGCGTAGGCCTCTGCCACCGCGAACAGCGCCCCGCTGCGCTCGATCTCCGCGTAGTCCGCCCCACAAGCTCGCATATACTGGCTTCTTCCCTCCTCGAACCAGATCAGATAGGCGCTGTGATGCACCCAGCCCATCTGATCGGTCTCCGCGTACCGCACGTAAAACGTCGTGGCCACCACCGGCCGATCCACCGGGCTCCTCCCGAAGCAGGGTCATCCGGAGCACCGACGCGCGCCCAGGCGGCGTGTCTCACTGCCGCTCTCGGGGGAATGAGGGCTCCCTCCGGGAAAAGGGATCAGCGACGCGGCGCCCCTCCTTACGGGCCGGCCCCCCGGGAGAGCTCTCCGATCTCCCGAATGGAGAGGAAGATCAGCAACCCCAGCAGGAACAAGAAACCGATCAGGTGCACGATCTGCTCCCGGCGCGGATCCAGGCGCCGCCCTCGAACGGCCTCGATCAGCACGAACAGGATCCGCCCGCCGTCCAGGGCGGGGATGGGCAAGAGGTTGGTGAAAGCAATGGCCAGGCTGATCAGGGCAATGAAAGTAAGGAACATAAAGGCGGAGCCCACCTCCACGCTGGCCCGAAGGGCCTCCCCCGCCTCAGCCCCGATGCGGACGGGACCGGCGGGCTGGAGGAACTGGGCTGGGACCAAGCCCAGGAGGACGCGGGCCGGCAGGCCGAACACCTGCGCCGTCAACATCCCGAACAGCATTGTCCCGCGCACCACTGCCTCCCCGAGCCCGAACCGCTGTATCCGGCTGTAATCCGGGACCGAGGCGATGATCACCCCCATCGCTCCCTGGCCCGGCGGCGGGTCCGGCCGCACGTATACGGATACTTCCTGCGTGCCTTGCGCCCGCTGGATCCGCAGGGTCACCGTGCGTCCCTTCCGCTCCTGCGCCAGCCGCCGCACATCCTCTGTCCGCTCCACGGGCACTCCATCCAGAGCCAGGATGACGTCCCCGGCCTGGAGCCCAGCCTGGGCGGCTGGGGAACCGGCAACCACGTCCTCCACCCGGACCTGTGAGGAGGGCGTCCCGAGCAGGAAGATGAGGATCAGCACCCCCCAGGCCAGGGCCACGTTCATGAGGGGCCCGGCAGCGAGGATCAGCAGGCGCCAATGCCACGGCTGGGCGGCAAAGCTCCCCGGGATCTCCGGATCCTCCTCGCCCCGCAGCCGCACGAAGCCGCCGAAGGGGATCGCGTTGAGGGTCAGCAGGGTCTCCCGCCACCGGCCTACGATCAGCAAACGGGGCGGGAAGCCCAAACCGAACTCCTCCACCGCCACCCCGGCCAGCTTCGCCGTCAGGAGATGCCCCAGCTCGTGGACGAAGATCAGCGGGCCCAGCGCCAGCAAGAACCCCAAGATGCCCCATGGCGTGGTGATCATTGGCTCCGTCATCGCTCCTCCCGATTGAAGTTCCCCGCTGGATACGACTTTCCCTTATGAGGTCTCGCCAAGGATCTGGTCCACGGGGACCTGGAGGTCTGGCAGCTGGAGCGGGGCGATGGTCTCCCCCCGCCCCACCGCCCGCGCCTCCCGATATCC
>JAGHYO010000208.1 GCA_017743605.1 Thermoflexus sp.
ATCGGGAAGCGATAGAGGATGCAGCCGATCCCCGGCGCCTCGCCGGGGGGCTGGCTCGCATAAAGAGGCGGGATGAACCGAACGCGACGGCGCGCGTGTTCGTCCGGCGGAAGCTCCCGGGGGATCCAGCCCGGGGGATAGCGCACGGAGAGCGAGGCCTCCGGGATGTGGAGGACCGGCCAGGCCATGGGGTTCTCCCCCAGGAGGCCGGCGAACCCTGCGAAACTGCCTCCCGGCACGGTGAGCCAGATCAGCCGGCCCAGACGTTGCCACGGCTCCTCGCCCCCGCCCTCCCATCCGATGAGGACGCGATCGCTCCGGCCGGAGGCCTCCGATCGCCATGCCAGCGGAAGCCAGACCGCGGTCTCAGCGAGCCACAACCTGGTGGAGAAGAATATCCTATCCTCCCACCCGAGAGGCGGATCCCACCAGGGAAGCGAAGGCCCCTCTGCGCTGAAGACCGGCCGCGATCGATCCATCAGGTCGATGCGCAGCCATCCGCCGGGCCCCTTCCCGCGATCCCCGGGCCGCATCAGGAGCAGGCGCCGGCCGTCCGGAGCCCAGATCGCCTCGCGCGGCCGCGGCGAGGGCACGAACAGCCAGAAGGCCCCAGCCTCCAGGTCCAGAAGATGGAGCCCCGACCGATCCTCATCGGCCTCCGCATCCATCAGGATCGCCAGATCCAGTCCGGTAGGCGAGGGAAGGAGGCGGATCCGAACCCTCTCCGGCGAGCGGGACTCCACCGGCAGGGACGACGAGCGGATCTGTTCCGTGATCGGATCCAGCTGATGGAGGGTCCACCGGCCGTCGACGTCATGCGCGACAAAGGCGAGGCGCCCATCCGGCATCATCGTCAGGCTGTGGATCGCCCGGACCCGGCTGGCCGGATCGAAGCAGAGATCGGAGTCCCGCCCTCCGGATTCCGGATCCAGGCGGGCCAGACAGAAGGGACGTTCCGCCGGGACGAACCACAGCCGGAGGGATCCCATCGCCCGTGCCCACGCCATCCCGCCCGCGCGCGTGAGCCGGAGCTCCGGGCAGCGGCGGCGCTCTCCTGCCAGGGGGAAGAGCAAATCGAGCAGGAGATGCTCCGGCCGGGCCGGATCCGGCCGGACCAGGGCCAGGAACCGCTGATCGGGCGACCATAAGCCCGCGATGGCCTCTCGATCGACCCGCCACAGGGTCTCCCCTTCCGGATCCGTCACCCAGAGGCCATCGGTGCGGGGCCAGACGATGGGCCCAAGAGGAGAGGGCAGCGGTTCTGTGAGGCGGAGGAACGGAGCGGGCAGGGTGGACGGGCTTGACATAGGGAGCGGCGCGGCGGGTGGAGCGGTGGGGGTAGGGATCGATGACAGGGGAGAGGACCTGCTCCGGCACAGGCTCAGGAGGAGCAGGCCCGCAAGCCCCAGAGGAACCCATGCGAGCCGCGCGGGTTTCATCCGTAGGACCCTTCTCCGCTCCGGAGAGGAGGGAGTCCCGGCTGCTGTGCGGAATCCGCCGCGGGCAGGGTGAACCAGAAGGTGCTGCCACGCCCGGGTGTGCTCTCCACGCCCACCTCCCCGCCCAGTTTCTCGACGATCATCCGCACGATGGAGAGCCCCAGGCCATGGCTTCCGGGCCGTCGATCCCGAACCCCGAAGGGAGCGAAGAGCCGGGCCTGCTCCTCCGGCGGGATCCCCGGCCCGTTATCTTTCACCCAGAACCGGAGCGCGCCGTTCGGAAGGCGATCGGCCCCCAGAACCACCCGGGGAGGCCGCCCGCCGTATCGCAGGGCATTGCTCAGGTAATTCGCCCACACTTCTTCAAGCCATGGACCATACCCGAGGACGGTTGGCCAGGATTCCGGCAGATCGATGTGGGCGCCGGTCTCGGTGATCAGGGGGGCCAGCCGCTCCAGGACCGCCTCCACAATCGTCCCCATGGCCACCGGCTCGCGAGGGACCTCCGTGTAACGGACGCTGGCCAGCAGCAGGAGCTCTTCGATCATCCGATGCATTTTCTTACCCACCCGGCGGATCCAGCGCAGATGCTCCCGGAGCTCTTCCACGGATAGCGTCTCCAGATCCTTCTCCAGGAACTCTGTTGCTCCCAGGATCACGCCCAGGGGCTGTTTAAGGTCATGAGCCACCGTATGGGCGAAGGCCTCCAGGTACTGGTTCAGCCGGCTCAGCTCCTCCCGGTGCCGTCGTTCCTCCTCCAGCCATCGCGCCCGCTCCAGCGCGACGGCCGCCGAGTTCACAAAGGGCATGACCAATCGGAGATGGTCCTCATGGAAAAAGCCGGGCTGGTAGCTGTCCAGCGCCAGCATCCCGATCACTCGGTCCTGAGCGATGAGAGGGATCCCCATCCACGATCGGATGGGAGCGTGCGGAGGCTCCCGGAAGATCGGATACTCCGCTGGCGCGTCCGGAAGGATCAGGGGCTTTCGCTCAAGGACGACCCGCGTGTTCGGGTTGTCCCCGGGGATCGGGAATCGGAAGCCCAGGACGGACTCCGGGAGGCCGCTCTGCCCGACGATCTCGAGATATCCCTCTCGAAGCCACTGGACCGAAGCGCTGTCATAGGGGATGAGGGTGCGGAGTTGTTCCAGGATGCGCCGGAGCATCACGGTCAGGGTGGGGGCCTCCACCACCGCGGCGATCGCCCGTCGGAGGGTGTCTGCTTCCCGCCAGCGGGCCTGGGCCTCCTCCAGGGAGCGCGCTTTGGCGATCGCCAGGGCAACGATGCGCGCCATGATCTCCCCCCGGGCGATCTCCTCGCTGGTGAACTGATGAGGGGTGTTGTAGGCGATCAGGAGGGCCCCCAGCCACTTCCCTCCGGCGATGAGGGGGAGGGCCAGCAGGGATCGGGTGGGGAACTGCGCCGCGATGCGGGGGCTGAGGTAAGGAGTGTTGAACACATCCTCGATGGGAAGGGGCCGGCCGGCCCGTAAGGCGGATTCCGTAGCGGTGACTTCCCCGGGCTGGGCCCGCAAGGTGGGGTAGATCTCCCGCAAGGGGCCATAGGCCGCCATGGGAATCGGTTGGCCGGACCGCTCGTCCCACTGCGTGATGAAGCAACCGTCGGCCCCGATGATGGCTCCCAGGCGATCGGCCAGCACCTGAAGCATGGACGGAAGATCTGGCGACTCCAGAGCAGTCCCGAGGATCTCATAAAGGGAGCGCAGGAACCGCTCCCGATCCTCCAGGATGAGCTCCATCTCCCGACGGCGGGTGAGGTCCCGGAGGGTGAGGGCCCAGCCGATCATCCGGCCCCGTCGATCCCGCACCGGTGAAATCTGCAGCTCATAGAAACGCCGTGCTTCCCCTTCCCCCAGGACCATCTCCTCCCGCGTCTCGGTCGCTTCTCGGAGACGGGTTGCCAGGTCCGGCCAGAGGGCGAGGATCTCCCGGGCAGGGCGTCCCAGCGCTCGATCCCGATCCAGCCCCAGCATGCGGGCGGCGCTCGGGTTGAGGTCGACGAGGCGGTGGGAGGCGTCCAGGACGATCAACCCATCCGCCATGTTCTCGATGATGGTTTCATATGCGATCGGTGTGATGTCTAAGAGCCTGAACCGGTAAGCCCCCCAGGCCAGGGCGAGCCCGCCCACGACGAAGCCGTAAGGGGTGAAATCGAACGTCACGGTGGGGAAGGGGTTCAGGAGAGCGGTCAATCCGTTGGCGGCCCAGGGCGCCAGGAGGCCGAGCATCATCATCCCGGCCTGACCCCGATAGAGGGAGGGGCGACGGAGCAAGAAGCGCAGGAACAGGATGGTGGCCAGGAGCATGAGGCTGTAGGCGTATGCGACATGGATGTAAAACCAGGTCCCGTGGATAACGGCCATGCGGGGGAAGGGGCCTTGCACGTCCAGGGCGATGGACGACCAGATCCACCCGTGTCGCTCGTTCGTCCAGGCCAGCCCCAGCGTCAGCAGGGGCTCCAGGGCCAGCCATCCCAGGCGCCGGGGAGAGGTCCAGCGCTCGTGGCCTGTGTAGTGAAGGGCAACGATCAACCATACGGTGGGAATGAAAGCGATCCCGAGGTATTGGACTTTGGCCCAGAAAACTTTCTCCGTCAGGCTGGCCCGGGAGAGCTCGAAGGCGTAGCTGGAGGTCCACAGGGCGATCAGCAGTTGCATGGCGCAAAGGGCCATAGCTCCAGGGGCTGGCCGGGCCTGCCAGGCGTATCCAGCCAGCCCCAGGGCGATGAGGGCCGCTCCGAACAGGGAGAATATGAATAACGCGCCTGGCCCAGGCATGAGCGAGATCCCTTTCGCTTCCAGAGGGGTAGCCGCCCACCCGGCTGCTCGCAGCTCGTTTAGGCGCCTTCGCGCCGTGCCTCTATCGGCCTGGACGCAGTTGCCCGATCGGTCGGTGAAGATTGATGGCTGATCACTTCATCGGCAAGAAACGGAACAGCGTCTTTCAGGGTATACGGGATCGCAAGGGAATTCCAATCACGCCGTTCCGATTCTATTGTAACCCTGCTTCCATGGGGTGGAATTTTGAGCCTCCGGCTGTGAACCCCTTTCCGAACCCGGATCCGCCCGGATAAAAAACCGCGCCCCGGAGGGCAACCCCGGGGCGCGGTGAGGTGGGCCGTGCAGGACTCGAACCTGCAACCTTGGGATTAAGAGTCCCCTGCTCTACCAGTTGAGCTAACGGCCCACGTCCACTTCTAAAGTATAGCCAGGGCTCCATGGGCTGTCAAGGCCCCGAGGTGTGTCCCAGGGCTTTCCAGTTTTTCATGGCTGTGGGCCGATGAGCAAGATTAAGCCCCGGT
>JAGHYO010000209.1 GCA_017743605.1 Thermoflexus sp.
CCCGTCCCCTCGCCCACCCCGACGCCGGCCCTCTGGCCGATCCGCCTGCATCCGGCGCTTCCAGAGGAGGCGCGGTCGGAGATCACGCAATGCCTTGCCGGGGATCCCCGCTGGGTCATAGGCGATTCCGGGGTGGAGATCGGCCCGGTCCCTCCGGACGCCCCTGGGCGTCTGGGGGTGTGGATCTACGCGCTGGCCGCGCCCTTCCCTACCGTGACCGACGAGGTTTCCTTCGCCGCGTTGCAGGCGCGCTGGCAGGGTCAGGCCAGCCTCCCAGGCTCCCTTCTGGTGACCCCGGAGACCATGCGGCTGTTCGCCGCGTGGTGGGGCCCTCCCGATCCCCAGGTCGTGATCCCGGTTCCGGAGGCGGAGCTGGTGGATCGCCTGTGGGCGATGCGCTCGGCCTGGGCCCTGGTCCCCTTCCACCGGCTGGAGCCCCGGCTGAAGGTGATCGCCGTAGACGGCCTCTCCCCGATGGACCGCGGCCTGGATCCCCTGCGGTATCCGCTGACAGTGGGGTTCGGCGTGGAGCCGCTCCCCTCGGGGTTCCCGGTGGTAGAACTCCAGCGGACAGTGGGCGAGCTCACGAACCGGGATGAGGGTCGGATGACGACCTTGGCCATGACGGGGGTCACCGCCTTGGTGCGGGGCACGGCGGTCCAGATGGAGCGTTACGGGGTCTTGTTCCCGGCGCGGGACATCTCCCCGTGGCTGCAGGGAGCAGATCTCACCCATATCAGCAACGAGGTCTCGTTCTGGGAAGGGTGTCCGCCCCCGCGGCCGCGGAGCGGGGTTGTGTTCTGCAGCGCCCCTCGTTACGTGGAGCTGCTGACCTACATTGGCACGGACATCGTGGAGCTCACCGGGAATCATCTGGCGGACTACGGGAAGGAGCCGCTGCGGAAGACGCTGGCCCTCTACCGGAATCTGGGGATGCGCTATTACGGGGGCGGGGAAGACCTGAAGGAGGCCCTGCAGCCGCTGCAGGTCGTGCACAATGGGAACCACCTGGCCTTCGTCGGCTGTAACCTGGTGGGCCCGGGTTACGCCTGGGCCACCCCGACGGAGCCGGGGGCAGCTCCGTGTGTTCCGGAAATTTATGAGACTGTCCGTCGTCTGCGGGCAGAGGGGTGGCTGCCCATCGTCACCCTGCAACACTGGGAGTTCTACGACTACATCCCGACCCTTCAGCAGATCCGGGACTTCCGGTTCTGGCGGGATCTGGGGGCGGTGATCGTTAGTGGCAGCCAGAGCCACCACGCGCAGACGTTCGAGGTGGGGCCCGGGTGGTTCATTCACTACGGGCTGGGGAACCTGTTCTTCGATCAGGTGGATCCCATTGGGGTCCGGCAGACCTTTATCGATTGGCATGTGTTTTACGAGGGGCGATATTTAGGGGTGGTGCTGCGGACGGCCTTCGTAGAGGATTTCGCCCGCCCGCGCCCTATGACTCCGGAGGAGCGGCGGGCCTTGCTGGAGCAGTTGTTCGCGTGGATGCCGGATTAAGAGGGCGCGGGGGCACAAACCGAAGCTTGTGCCCCCGGTGCTTTCCTTACGAGGCCGCCGCTCGGATGGGGAGGCGCTGGAGGGCTTTTTCGATGCGCTCCAGGGCCTTCTGGATGTTTTCAACGGAGTTGGCGAAGGAAAGGCGCAGGAAGCCCTCGCCGTATTCCCCAAAGGCGGTTCCGGAGAGCACGGCCACCCCGGCTTCCTCCAGGAGGTAGCGGGCCAGCTCCCGGGAGGACATCCCGGTCCCTTCGATGTTGGGGAAGGCGTAGAAGGCGCCTTTGGGCTTCATGCAGCGGAAGCCGGGGAGGCGGTTGAGCCCCTCCACCATCACCTCGCGGCGCTCCCGGAAGGCAGCCACCATATGCTCGACATCGTCCTGGGGGCCGGTGAGGGCGGTGATGCCGGCGATCTGAGTGAAGGCGGCGGTGCAGGAGTTGGAGTTGATCATCAGGCGGGTGACGGCCTCGGCCAGGGGTTCAGGCATCACCCCGTAGCCCAGCCGCCAGCCGGTCATCGCGTAGGTTTTGCTGAAGCCATCCAGGATGATGGTGCGCTCCTGCATCCCAGGAAGGCTGGCGATGCTAAGGTGCTCCCCCTCATAGAGGATGCGGCTGTAGATCTCATCGGAGAGCACCACCAGGTCGTGTTTCAGGCACAGCGCAGCAATCGCCTCCAGGTCCTCCCGGTCCAGCACTCCGCCGGTGGGGTTGGCGGGAGAGTTGAGGATGAGCAGGCGGGTGCGGGGGGTGATGAGGTGGGCCAGCTCCTCCACGTCCACGCGGAACTCGTTCTCCATGCGTAGGCGCACGGGGACAGGGCGAGCGCCCACAAAGCGGATCATCGACTCGTAGATCGGAAAGCCGGGGTTGGGGTAGATGACCTCGTCCCCCTCCTCCACCAGGGCCAGGATAGCGAAGAAGATGATGGGCTTGCCGCCGGGGACCACCACTACATGTTGGGGGCCAACGGGGATCCCCCGGGTGCGGCGGATGTAGTCGGCGATGGCCTCCCGCAGGGCGGCGATCCCAGCGGCGGGGGTATAGTGGGTCCATCCCTCCTCTAAGGCGCGAACGGCAGCGGCCTTGATGTGGGCAGGGGTGTCGAAGTCCGGCTCCCCGATCTCCAGGTGGATGATCGCCCGTCCCTGGGCCTCCATGGCCTTGGCCCGCGCCAGCACCTCGAAGGCTGTCTCCGTGCCCAAGCGGGACATCCGCTCCGCCAGCCGCATAAACGCCTCCCGTTCAATGAGCAGGTGGAGATCCGCTTCTTTCCGCATTTCGCATTATGCCTTCGGAGCAATCCTCCTACAAGTGAGGGTTGTCAATGGCTGAACTGGAGGTCGAAGAGGCGCGCCTCGGGAGGGTCCCAGCCTGTGCTACAATGTTGCGCAATGCACAGCGCGCGGCGCTGCGTCGCCATCTATCTCCGGTTCTCATGAAGCGCCAGCGAGGATGAGGGATGGGTCCGATCCTGGAGGTTCGCGACCTCATGTTCCGTTATGCGGCGCGGCCGCAGCCGGCCATCCGCGATCTCTCGTTTGCTCTGGCAGAGGGGGAGATGGCGCTGATGGCCGGCCCGAGCGGCTGTGGGAAGAGCACTCTCTTGCGGGCACTGAATGGCTTGATCCCCCGCAGCTACAAAGGGGAGCTACGGGGTGCCATCCGCATCGGGGGCCACGATCCTCGCACGTGGCCCTTGGCCCGACTCTCTCAGCAGGTGGGGACCCTGCTCCAGGACCCCGAGCGCCAGATCGTGGCGGCGGACGTGCTGCACGACGTGGCCTTTGGGCTGGAGAACCTGGGCTGGCCGCGGGCGAGGATCCTGGAGCGGGTGGGGGAGGTCTTACATGCCCTGGGGATCGCCCATCTGCGCGATCGACCCACCTTCCAGCTTTCAGGAGGGGAGAAGCAGCGGGTGGCCCTGGCCGGGGTGCTAGCGATGGCCCCGCGGATCTTGTTGCTGGATGAACCCCTCGCTTCCCTGGATCCCCAGAGCGCCCAGGAGGCCCTATCGGTCTTCCGGCAGCTTCATCGGGAGGGACACACCATCTTGATGGTGGAGCATCGGGTGGAGGATGCCCTTCAGGCAGGCCCCGAGCGGGTGTTGTATTTGGAGGACGGACGTCTGATCTTCGACGGGGACCCGGAGACCTTCTTCGAGCGCGTGGATCCGACGGCGGTGAAGGTCCCCTTCCGGGTCTGGCTTTTGCGCTGGCCAGCGCTAGCGCAGCGCCCGGCGCTGGGGGAGGAGATCCCCCCGGCCTCTCCCGTCGCGCCCCCACTGGTGGTCTTCGAGGACGTGTCTTTCGGCTATGGCGATGGCCCCGACGTGCTGCAGGGGATCCAGGCGGAGATCCGAAAGGGGGACAGCCTGGCCATCCTCGGCCCCAACGGCGCGGGCAAGACGACGCTGCTGAAGCTGGCCATGGGCCTGCTCAAGCCCCGGCGAGGCCGGGTGTGGGTGGCGGGGAAGGAGACGCGCGCGCAGACGGTGGCCGGGATTGCCCGCACCATCGGCTACGTGTTCCAAAGCCCCAGCCACATGCTCTTCGCCCCCACGGTATGGGAGGAGGTGGCCTTCGGGCCCCGGAACCTAGGCCGTTCCCCCCATCAGATCGAGGCCGACGTCCGCTGGGCCCTGGAGCAGGTCGGGTTGCTGGACCAGGCCCGCTCCTCCCCCTGGGCCCTGAGCTTCGGTCAGCAGAAGCGGGTGACCATCGCTTCGGTCCTCAGCATGCACAGCCGCATCTTGGTGATGGACGAGCCCACGGCGGGCCAGGACTATCGGACCTACATGCGGTTGATGGACGCCGTCGCGGAGCTTGTCTTCGGGCCGGCCCGCGCGGCGGACGCCCTGGTGTTCATCACCCACGATCTGGATCTGGCCCTCTCCTTCGCCAACCGGATTTGGGTGATAGCGGATGGCCAGCTGATCGCCGACGGCCCCCCGGAAGCTGTGCTGAGGGATCCGCAGGTGATGCACCGAGGACGGCTGGTCCCGACCTCCCTGCTGGAGACGAACTGCCAGTATCTTCCCCGAACCGGCCGCTTCATGTGGGCCGGGCGCTTGTGTGCTTGGCTCCAAGGTGCTCATTGAGCACAAGGTGCGATTGCTTATAATTGAAGAGGAATCAACCTCTCTTTACTCACAGATGGTGGAGAACTCTTATCTCAGGAGTCAACTATAAGGCTTAAGCGGGTGCGTGTTGTGGCAGGTCCTGGAAGGG
>JAGHYO010000210.1 GCA_017743605.1 Thermoflexus sp.
GGATGGGAGGCCATTGGGGCCTCGGGGAGTGGCAGAGTGAGGGGAAAGGAAAAGGGCGGGGTCTGGAGGCGGATTTGCCGGGCCGCCCAACTTCCTCCCGGCAATTTCGGGACACACTCGGAAGCGAACCGAGCTTGCCAGATCAAGGGGAGAGGGCTATAATTGAGGCCGGGTCGGGACGTGGCGCAGCCAGGTTAGCGCACTGCAATGGGGTTGCAGGGGTCGGCGGTTCAAATCCGCCCGTCCCGACTGTAGGGGGTGGTCCGACGGGGCCACCCCTTCGTGTGTTCCCATCCCTCCGCGCTGCCCTGGATGGAGGATTCGAGTGTTTCGCGCACTCCCCCGCGGACCTCGCGTCGGCTTGTGGCTGCGGGGCGCAGGACTCACCGCCCTGGCCGCCGGCGGTCTCCTTCTCTTCCCTCATCTGTGGACCCTGGTGACCGATCGGGAGCAGCTGGAGGCGTGGCTGGCGGCCCCTCGGACGATGGGGGCCCTCCTCCTCATCGGATTGAACGCGCTGCAGGTGATCGTCGCACCCCTGCCGGGAGCGCTGCTAGGGTGGATCAGCGGCTACTGGTTTGGACCCTGGTGGGGATCCCTGTTCACCTGGATCGGGGTCAGCCTGGGCAACGGCCTCACCATGGCCTTCGCCCGCATCCTGGGCCGCCCGCTGCTCCTGGCTGGGCTTCCGGCCCACCGGCTGGAACGGATGGATCGCCTGCTTCAGCGCTACGGATTGAGCCTCGTGCTGATCGTCTTCTTGCTGCCCCTCACTCCGGATGATGTCCTGGCGTGGGCCGTCGGGCTTTCTCCGCTCCCTCTCGGCCCCGCCTTCGCCGTAAGCACCCTCGCCCGATTGGTCCACGTGCTGATCACCAACGCCGTCGGGGCCTATCTGCGCTCCGGGGATCCTCTCTGGTTAGGGATGGCTGCTTCCCTCAGCCTGGGGGCCCTCGCCCTGGCATGGCGGCTGTCCACAGCGGCCCGCCTGCCCCTCTCCACGCTCTATGACGACCGCCTGGCATGACTCCAGCGCCCGATCTCCAGATCCCCGAATTCGGTTATAATCTCTATAAAGGGTTTTACAATCTGAGGGAGGAACCTCTATGCGCCCCAAGATCACGATTGTCGGCGCAGGGAATGTGGGCACTACAACGGCCCAATGGCTGGCGGAGCGGGAGCTCGGGGACATCGTGCTGGTAGATATCCCCCAGACGGAAGGCATGCCGAAAGGGAAAGCCCTCGACCTCGTGCAGGCCAGCCCGATCGTCGGTTACAACACCCGCCTCATCGGGGCCACGGACTACGAGCCGACGGCAAACTCCGACATCGTGGTCATCACCGCTGGCCTCCCCCGAAAACCTGGGATGAGCCGAGAAGACCTGGTCAACGTCAACGCCAACATCATCCGGGATGTGATCGGCAAAGCGGTTCCCATCTCCCCAAACGCGATCTACATTGTGGTGACCAACCCGCTAGACACCATGACCTACCTGGCCTACAAGCTCTCCGGCCTCCCCCGGGAGCGGGTCATCGGGCAGGCCGGGATCCTGGACAGCGCTCGCATGCGGACCTTCATTGCCATGGAGCTGGACGTGGCGGTGGAGAACGTCCAGGCCCTGGTGCTGGGCGGGCACGGGGACGAGATGGTGCCAATGGTGCGCTTCACCACCGTGGCGGGCATCCCCATCTCCACGCTGCTCCCAAAGGAGAAGATCGATGCCATCGTCGACCGCACCCGCAAAGGCGGCGGGGAGATTGTGAGCCTGCTCAAGACGGGGAGCGCCTACTACGCCCCCGGCGCGGCGGTGGCCCAGATGGTGGAGGCCATCCTCAAGGACCAGAAGCTCATCGTCCCCTGCTCGGTGTATCTGCAGGGCGAATACGGCCTCCACGACATCTGCTTCGGAGTCCCAGTGAAGCTCGGCCGCCGGGGCGTGGAGCAGATCATTGAGCTGCCCCTCGATGAAGAGGAGCGCGCGATGCTCGAGCGGTCGGTACAGCTCATCCGCAGCACCATGGCCGTCCTCCAGCCCGCCTGAGGCATGCTCCGGCTGCCAGCCCTCGCCACCCTTCGAGCGCGGCGGACCCTCCTGTGGGGGGTCGCTCCGCCCTTCTCCTCCGAAGATCTCGTGCAGGCCCTTCTGCGCCATGGAGAGGAGATCCTCACCCCCGGCCCCATCGAAGTAGCGTTCGCCTTCCCCGAGTGGACCCAACCCCGGCGGGTGATCCCCCGGCAGGCCCGCACCGAACGGGGCGGGGTGATCCAGGCCCCGTGGGTGACCCTCTGGCTGGTCCGCTTCGGCTACGATGAGCCCCGGGCGGACCTGGAGGGGATCACACTGAAAGGGGAGCGGGTGGAGCTCCTGGTGCGGGACCTGGACCTGGATGCGGTGGAGGTTTACATCGCGGCGCCGACCTGGCAACGCTGCACAGCGGGAGTGTGGGTGGAGGCCGGGCCCTCTCTGCAGATCCGCCCGGATCCAGAGGAGGACTGGGCGGCCGCTTGGCTGGAAAGGATCCTCCCCCTGCCCGCGGCCCAAGCCCTGGAGGCGCTGCGTCAGCAGGCTGCCCGGCGAGGGATGCCGTGGCCGGTTCTCTATCGAGCCCAGGAGGCCCGTTTCGACTGGGAGGGCCGCCGGCAGATCGAAGAGATGCTCCTTCTGGCCCGCGCCTTGCGTCGGCACCGACTCACCCTCCCCCGGCTGGAGGCCCTCGCGGAGGTACCCCTGGATCTGTAAGGTCAGCGAGGCTCCCCCCCGAGGGACAGAAGCTGGCGCCATCGCCTCTGGAACTCGTTCAGGGCCAGGAGAGCCTGCAAGGGGGTCATGTTGACCAAGTCCAGCCCGAGGAGCTCCTGCAGCAGGCAGTGGGCCTCCGGGAACTCCCGGGGGAGCGCCAGGAGCCGATCCGGCCGTCCGGTCGGGAGCTCCGCGCCGCGCCGGGCCCCTTCGAGCTCTGTGAGGATCTGCTGTGCCCGCCGGATCACCCAATCCGGCAAGCCGGCCAGGCGGGCGACCTGGATCCCGTAGGATTTGTCCGACGCCCCCGGCACCACCCGCCGCAGGAACACCACCTGATCTCCCACCTCCTGCACCGCCAGGGTCATGTTGCAGGCCCCCTCCAGCTGCTCCGCCAGCCGAGTTAGCTCGTGGTAATGCGTTGCGAAGAGGGTCCGCGCCTGCACCTCATCATGAAGGGCCTCGGCCACCGCCCAAGCCAGGCTCATCCCATCGTATGTGCTGGTCCCCCGCCCCACCTCATCCAGGATCACCAGGGAACGGGGAGTCGCGTGGTGGAGGATGTAGGCGGTCTCCATCATCTCTGCCATAAAGGTGGAGATCCCGGCAGTGATGTCGTCGCTGGCCCCCACGCGGGCGAAGAGGCGATCCACTATCCCGATGCGGGCGGAGCGAGCGGGCACAAAGGAGCCGATCTGAGCCATGAGCGCGGCGAGGGCCACCTGCCGGATGTAGACGGATTTGCCGCTCAAGTTGGGGCCGGTGAGGATGATCAGGCGGCGAGCATGGCTGAGCTCCACATCGTTGGGAACAAAGAGCTCGCCGGGCGGGAGGTAGCGCTCAACCATGGGATGACGGCCCTCCCGGATCTCGATGCGGTCGCTCTCCTCGATGATGGGGCGCGTGTAGCCGTAGCGGGCAGCGGCCTCTGCCAGAGCCTGGTAGACATCCAGCTCAGCCAGGTGGCGGGCCACCCCTTGCAGGCGCTCGATGTGCTCGGCGACCTTCCCCCGCACCTCCACGAAGAGCTCGTATTCCAGATCCTCGATCCGCTCCCAGGTGGCCAGGATCTCCGTCTCCCGGGCCTTGAGCTCCGGGGTGACGAACCGCTCCGCGTGGGTGATGGTGGCCCGCCGCTCGTAATCGGTGGGCACCTGGTTCGCCTTTGATCGAGGGACCTCGATGAAAAACCCGAAGATCTCGTTGTAGCGGATGCGGAGGCTCTCGATACCGGTGCGGGCCCGCTCCCGCTGCTCCAGCGCTGCCAGCCAGCGCCGGCCCTCCTCCTCCGCCCGGCGCAGCTGGTCCAGCTCCCCGTGGTAGCCGGGCTTGATCAGGCCGCCTTCCCGGAGCGGGAGGGGGGGATCATCCACGATGGCCCGGTCGATCAGCGAGACCACCTCCACGCACGGGTCCAGGGCGTCCCGCAGGGCCTGCAGGCGGGCGGATTGAACCCACAGCAGGCGACTCCGGATCTGCGGGATCCGCTGCAGCGTCCGCTGGAGGGCTACCAAGTCCCGGGCGTTGGCGTTGCCGAAGCCGATGCGGCCCACCAGCCGCTCCACATCGTAAAGGCCGTCCAGCAGCTGCCGCAGGTCCTGGCGGAGCAGAGCGTCGCGGACCAGCTCCTCCACCGCATCCAGGCGCATCTGGATGGCCGGCACGTCCACCAGGGGCTGGAGGAGCCAGCGGCGCAGCAGGCGCGCCCCCATGGCGGTCACCGTGTGGTTGAGGACAGCGAACAGGCTCCCTTCCGTCCGGCGCTCCCGGATGGTCTCGGTGAGCTCCAGGTTGCGCCGGGTGACGGGATCCAATCCCATGAAGGCATCCCGATGGTAGGTGCCGAGGCGGCGCAGGTGGCGGAGATCGGAGATTTGGGAGGATTTCACGTAGTGGAGGGCAGCGCCGGCCGCGGCGATGGCCCAGGGCAACCCTTCGCAGCCGAAGGGCTGCAGGGAGGCCACCCCGAAATGTTCCAGGAGGGATCGAC
>JAGHYO010000211.1 GCA_017743605.1 Thermoflexus sp.
AGTCCACCCCATCCGTCGCGTCCCCATCCACCAGGATGGTGATCATCCCCAGCGCTCGGGCCGGCTGGAGGTTGCGGGGGGAGTCGTCCACAAAGACACATTCGGGGCCCTGGGCCCGCAGATGCTGCAGGATCCGCCAGTAGGCCTCGGGGTCGGGCTTGTTGAAGTAGTCCAAGCGGCGCACATCCAGGATGATCGGGAAATGACGGGCGACCCCCAGGCGTTCAAGCACCCGGCGAGCGTGCTCCTCGCTGGCGTTGGTGAAGATCACCTTGGTCAGCGGGAGGCGCGCCAGCATAGCGTCCAGAGCCGGGTCAGGCTGGAGGATTACCTCCAGCGGGATGTCGTGGACATACACCAGATAATCCTCAGGGTCGATGCGGTGTTCCTCCATCAACCCGCGCAGGGCGGTGCCGTATTGGGCGTAGTAGCGCTGCCGCAGGGCCTCCGCCTGCTCTGGGGGAAAGCCCAGGCGCTCCACCATATAACGGCCGATGCGCTGGTTGACGAGGTCCATCACCCCGGAGCGCCGGGGGTAGAGGGTATCGTCCAGATCCAGGATCAAGTAGCGCAATCGGAGGCCGCCCATCGCCCGTCCCTCCGCCCAGCTTCCCCCGAGAGGGATGTTTAGTCTAATGCGGAAAGGACGCGGCGGCAAGAAATCCACAACTAGCAAACAGGGGACGCGTTTACTAGGACAGCCTCCTCCCTGCCCTTGGGGGCCGGGAAGAGCTGTCCGGGGAGGAGGTGGGGGAGGCTGCGACCCCGATCAGGTCGTACGTCATGGCCCCGGTGATGCGGACGGGGAGGAACTGCCCGACGGGCCACTCGCCCTCCACCAGCACCAGCCCGTCGATCTCCGGCGCGTCCCGATAGGTTCGCCCCACGCTCAGCCCGTCCCCCACGCCTTCGATCAGCACCTCCAGGATCCTTCCCACCAGAGCTTGGTTCTTGCGCAGGGAGATCGGCTGCTGGGCGGCCATCAGGCGCTCGTAGCGTTCCTGTTTGACCTCCTCGGGCAGGTGGCCCGGGTGGCGGGCGGAAGGGGTCTCCGGCTCATAGGAGTAGGTGAAGCATCCCACGCGGTCGAACTCCAGATCCCGGACGAAGCGGAGCAGCGCCTCGAACTCCTCCTCCGTCTCTCCCGGATAGCCGACAATGAAGGTAGTGCGGATGGCGATGTCCGGCACGGCGCGGCGGAGCTTTTCGAAGGTGCGATACACCCACTCGACGTTCGCTGGGCGCCGCATCCGACGCAGCACTGCGGGATGACCGTGCTGCAAGGGGATGTCCAGGTAGTGGGCCACCTGGGGGTAGCGGGCCATCGCCTCGATCAGGCGATCAGAGACCGCGCCCGGGTAAGCATACATGATGCGGATCCACTTCGCCTCGGGGACGCGTTGCACCAGCCCTGTGATAAGAGTGGGCAACCCATCCCGCATGCCCAGGTCGTGGCCGTAATCTGTGGTGTCCTGGGCGATGAGGATCAGCTCCCGCACCCCCTGGTCCACCAGCCGGCGGGCCTCCGCCCAGATGGCCTCCGGCGGCCGGCTGACCGCCGGGCCCTTGATCTGAGGGATGGCGCAGAAGGCGCAGGGGCGGCGGCACCCATCGGCGATCTTCAGGTAGGCGCTCGCCCCCTGCACCGCGGCCCGCAACACCCCACGCTCCTCCCGGCGGATGGGCCCTCCGTCCGGGATATGGAAAAGGGGCTCCGGGGCAGAGCGCCCGCGCAGGGCCTCGATGAACTCCAGGATGTCCATCCACCGGCGGGTGCCGATCACGCCGTCGATCCCCGGCACCTCCTCCACCAGGCGAGCCCCCCACCGCTGGGCCAGGCATCCGGCGGCGATGAGCAGCTGGCCCTTCTTCTTCCGAGCCGCCAGCTCCCGCAACGCCCGCAAGGATTCCTGGCGGGCCGCCTCGATGAAGCCGCAGGTGTTCACGATGAGTACATCGGCCCGGCCGGGGCGCTCGGTCGCCTCATAGCCGGCCCCCTCCAGGAGCTGGGCCATGCTGGCCGAATCCACAGTGTTCTTGGCACAGCCCAGGGTGATCAGATGATAGCGCTTCCCGGCGCGATGAGACATCCCTCTCCCCCTCGTTACGGCGGGCGGGACCAGGTCTTGCGGACGATCTCCCCGCGCCCGCCCAGGGGAGCCTCCGGCCGGCCGTTCAGGCTCACCTGAAGGGCGGCGGCGTTTCCGGTCTCCAGCCCGATCGCCGAGCGAGCCTCCCAGGTCCGGGTCTCCTCGGGCCGTAGCAGGCCCTGATAGACCACCTGCCCGTCGGCAAAGATCCGGACCCACACATGCTCAGCGGCGGTCACCTCCAGCCGGAGGGGAGGGGCGCCGACCATCGGCAGCGGCGTGTTGGTTGGGCGCGCCACGCCACCCAGAGCCCCCCCGGTTGGCGAGGGCGGGAGGGCGCCGGGGCGAGGCAGCCAGCGAGTTCGGACGACTCCAAAGAGCCCGGCGAGGACCAGGAGCGCGACCCCCAGGGCGGCCAGGCGACGCCAGGGGACCGCCGGGCGGGCAGGGATCGGAGCGAGCTCGAACATCGAGGGCATCGCAGACGGCCGAGCTGTCTGCAGGGCTGTGGGGACGCCGTCCCATTCCGGGAGGAGGGCCTCCGCGTCCAGCCCCAGCCAGCGGGCGTAGCGGCGCAGGAACCCGCGGGCGTGGGCCGGGCTCGGCAGGAGGGAGAAGGCCTCGCGCTCCAGGGCCTCCAGATAGGCCCGCTTGATGCGGGTTTGCGCCGCGGCCTCCTCCAGAGAAAACCCCCGGGCCTCCCGGGCGGCGCGCAAGCGATCCCCGATGCCCACCTCATCCCTCCCGTTCCACTATCACCTGCACCCGCGCGGCGATCTCGGGCCCCAACCGCACCGTCACCGTATGCGCCCCCAGGGTGCGGATGGGCTGGTCCAGCTGGATCCGGCGACGATCCACCTCCACGCCCAGCTGCTGGGCGATGGCCTCCGCGATCTGCTGCGAGGTGACGGAGCCGTAGAGCCGATCCCCCTGGCCAGCGCGGGCCCGGATCGTGACCGTCGCGCCCTGGAGGCGGGCGGCCGCCTCCCGAGCGGAGCTCAGCTGGCGGACCCGCCGCTGCTCCATCGCCTGGCGGGTTTCCGCGGCATGGCGGATCAGCCCCTCGGTGGCCGGGACGGCCAGGCCCTTCGGGATGAGATAGTTGCGCGCGTAGCCGTCCGCCACCTCCTTCACCTCGCCCGACTGTCCCAGGTGCGGCACATCCCGCAGCAGGACCACTTTCATGCCCGGATCCTCCCGGTAGAGATCCATCGACGGGCCTCCCCGGCGCGCCGCTCAGGGACCCGCTTTCGAGAAGGCTATCTTAGCAGGAAAGCGGTGGTCAGACAACCCGCCTTCGGCGCTAGAGGCTCGCCCGGCCGCCCGCGTCCGTATCCTCCCCTCCGGCCGGCGGAGATCGAAGGGGCTCCACGAACGCTTGGCGCAGCACCGCCTCGTTGGGACGGCCACGGGCCGTTGCGCAGCGGTGCCCGATCCCCTTGACAAAATGCAGGAAACCCCTTATCCTGGAATTAGAACACTTGTTCTAATCAGGGGCAAAGATGGCCTATCGGGATCGACTGCTGGCGTTTCTGGAGGCGTACTGGGAGACCCGCGGTTACGGCCCCACCCTGGAGGAGATCCGGCGCCACGTGGGGTTCTCTTCCCGCTCCCATGCTCTCTACCACCTGCGGGCCCTGATCGGGGAGGGCCGGGTCCAGCAGGAGCCCGGCAAGCATCGAACGTGGCGCCCAACCTCCCGTCCTGCGCTCCGGATCTCCGTCCCCCTGAAGGGCGTGATCCCTGCCTCTCATCCGGATCAGGTGGACGAGGTGGTGCCCCAGGAGCTTGGGGACCTGTGGCTTCCTGCGGCGTGGGTCCCTGCACGCTGTTGGTTCGCCCTCTGGGTGCGGGGGGACTCCATGATCGGCCTCGGGATCCGCCCCTTCGACATCGTCCTGGTCGAGCCGGTCTCCCCGGAGGAAGTCCGCTCCGGGGATCTGGTGGTGGCACGGGTGAAGGGGCGCAACCAGATGACTCTCAAACAGCTGGTCCAGGATCCGGAGACCCGGACGTGGTGGCTGCGGCCGGCCCACCCGGAGCTGGCGCCCGTGCGGATGGACTGGCAGACGTGGACCCTGGAGGGCCGCGTGGCCTTCCGCTTCGGGCCGGTGCGGGATCTGGGAAGCATCACGACGGCTTGAGTAGGGGCGCGGCGGCGCTGCGCCCTTTCCTCGTAGGCCGAGAGGAGGCGTCGGATGAAGCGGCGGTGGCTGGAGGCCCAGGCAGATCTGGTGGAGCAGGTGCTCTGGCAGCATCGATCGCCCGGGCGGGTGACGGGCGGCCGGCTCACGCCGACCGCCATCTTTTTTCAGATCGTCCCCGCCCCCGGCGTCCGCTGGTCGCGCCTGAAGGGACTGGCGGAAGAGCTGGCTTTGGCCCTCGGGGTACGCAGCGTGCGGATCCAGCGGGAGGGGCCGGTGGTGCAGCTGGAGATCCCGCGGCCCGATCCCCAAACGGTGCGCTTCCTCCCGCTGATGGAACAGGTCCGCCGGGCGGTGCCCCGCTACCCGCTCTACACCGCCCTCCTCGGGCTGGCCGCCGACGGGGCGCCGTTGCTGATCCGCCTGACCAGCTCGCAGGTCGCCCACATCCTGATCGCCGGGACCACGGGGTCGGGCAAGACGTCGCT
>JAGHYO010000212.1 GCA_017743605.1 Thermoflexus sp.
CTCTCTGCCGCCCATCCCCCTCGCCGGACCCCACTGCCATCCCCAGGCCCACCCCAACCGCCACGCCCACCACATCGCCGGAGGGAGCGCGGGGAGGGCTGGAGGCGTCTGCGGCCGGTCTCCCGGAGCCGCCCTCCCAGCCGGACTGGACGTTCGGGCTGGCGAAAGGCGAGGACATGGTGTCCGATCGCCCGATCTACCGGATCGGCGGGGTCCTGGAGCCGGACCGGGGGCGCCTGCGGGGGCGCCTGATCCTCACCTTCCCCTACCCGGACGGCCCTCCCCTCTCCGCCCTGTGCTTCCGGGCCTGGGCCAATGCCCCGGCCTCCGGGGGCGCCCGCTTGGATCTCGGTGAGGTCCGCATCGGAAGCCAGACCATCCGACCCGTCTGGAACGGCGACCGCACGGCCTTCACCGTGACGCTGCCGATCCCCCTGAGCCCCGGCGGCGCGGTGGAGGCCGAGATGCCCTTTACGGTCACCGTGAGGAGCGGAGCAGGCAGCTATGGTCTGATGCAGAAAACCCCCGATGGCCTCCTGGTCCTTTACTACGGCTACCCGGAGCTGGCCCGGATCCGGGACGGCCGCTGCGTCCTGGATCCGCCCTGGGGGCAAGGGGATCTGCACCAGGCGGAGATCGCCCACTTCGCCCTGCGCCTGCGGCTGCCGGAGGAGGCGGCCCTGGCCGTCGGCGGAGTCGTCGTCCGGGAGGCTCCCGGGCCCGCCGGATGGCGCGAGGTGGAAGTGATCGCCCCCTACGTCCGCAACCTGGCCATGGTCGCCGGGGAGATGCAAGAGATCGTCCGGGAGCAGGATGGCCTCCGGGTGCGGGGCTTCTTCCGCAACGCCCCGTCTTTGGAGGCCCGTCGAGCCGTGGAGGACGCGCTGGATGCTCTGGTACGGTTTGGGGAGGCCTTCGGCCCGTATCCATTCCCCGAGATGGACCTGGTGGAGGTCCCCCTGCGGGGCGGGGCCGCCGGGATGGAGGCCAGTGGCCTGATCATGATCAGCGAGGACGTCTTCGGGATGGGGGACCTGGTCAGGATGCTGGGCGGGACCTCCGGCGAACTCGACGTTCTAAGCTTCGTGGTCGCCCACGAGGTCGCTCACCAGTGGTGGTATGGGATGGTGGGCAGCGACGCCCGCCGGGAGCCCTGGCTGGACGAGGGGATGACCAACTGGTCCACGGTCTTCTGGGTGGAGCAAGCGCGAGGTCCGGAGGCGGCTCAGGCGGCCTGGGATCTCCTGGTGCTGCTGCCCTATCGGCTTCGCCTCGCGGAGGGGGATCTGCCCCTGAACCTCCCGGTGGAGGACTACTCCACGCCGGACTATGTGGCCATCGTGTATGGGAAGGGGCCGTGGATGATGGAGGTCCTGCGCCGGGAGATGGGGGAGGAGCGCTTCTTTGCCTTCCTGCGACGGTATCTGGAGCGGCACCGCTGGGGCTGGGCCACCGGGGAGTCGTGGCGGGAGACGCTGGGGGAGGTCTGGGGCAAGCAAAGGGCCGACGCGTTCTTCCAGAAGTGGGTGGCGGGGGATAGGATCACGGCAGCAGATCTCCCCCCGAGCGAGATCGGCTCCCTATTCGAAGATCCGAGCCTCGGGCCTCTGCTGCGGTTGCTCTTGGAGGCGATGATGGAGACGCAGCCATAGGGCTTCCCTGCAAAACTCGCTGCAGAGGCGCCGAAAGCGCGGAGTTCCGCAATGGACTTTCATAGGAGGCTCATTAAAGGAGGTCGGCAATGGGAAAAACGCTCTTTCTGATTCTGGCCGCGTTTGTGGGGTTGATATCTGGCTTTGTCTCCAGCCTGCTCTCCCCGCTGATCAACTGCTTCTGCTGCGGGCCGGCCGGTGGCCTGATCGTCGGGGCGGCCGCGTCCCTGATTCTGCCGCAGGTTTCCCGAGGCGAAGCCCCTCGGATCAGCGCCCTGGGGGGAGGGGCCTTCGGGGTCGGCGCTTGGATCGGGCTGGCCCTGCAAGTGCTATTGGGGATCATCACCGGAGCCACCCAGCAGGGCCAACAGGAGATCCTGCGCCTGCTGGGGGTGAACGTCTCCCCGGAGGAGGCTGCGGCCGGCCTGGTGATCGGGATCCTGATCGTCCTCTGCGTGGCCGCTCTGGGGCTGGTAGCGGTCTCGGCGGGCGCCGGCTGGCTGGGAGGAAGGCTGGTTCTGGCCGTGCGCAGCGAGGCTCGATCCTGAAAACGAGATGAGGAAGGGTAAATTCGTTTGTGGGTCATTGGCTGCGCGCGTGATCCCATCAAGGCGTTGCCTGACAACGGGCAGGACCGGCAGCAGGCAGCCCAATCGGGGATCAAAGCGGCGATCCCGTGGTGTCAGATGCGTGAATATCCTGACAGTGCCCTGAGAAAGACGGGAGGTGCGAATCCATGATCTGGAAGATTTTCCTCGCGTTGGCCGTAGGAGTCGCCCTCTGGGCCTGTGGCCCGCGACCGTCAGAGAGGCCGGCGACCCTGACCCCGACGTCCACGCCGCGTCCTTCTCCGACGCAACCGCTCCGACCGACGGCGACTCCTACTCCGAAGCCCGAAGCCCTTTCTCAGGGACGGTTCGCTGTTGGCTTCGTCAGCCCGCCCAACTACGGCCTCGTCATGGAGATCCCCGCCTTCGAGATCCAGGGGGAGCGGCTGCGGGTCTACGCCGCCTTCGCCCACCGGGGCGAGCGCAGCTCGGAGTTCTACGCCCCCCTGGAGCCCGGGAAGTCCGCCGAACTGTATGCGGGGGACAGGCGGCAGCGCCCGGTCGGGATGAGCGAGAACTTCGAGGAAGATATCTGCCCCGAATACCCCCGCATCCCCCGCAAGACCTGCCTCTGGATCGTGGGGGCCGTCGAGCGGGGCTGGTTCGAGTTCGAGATCCCGAAGGATGCCCAGCCGCCCTTCACCTTCCGCTTCCCGGGCTTCAATAAGGTGGAGCTCCAGCCCACCAGCCCCTTCTCCGGCGAAGTGTGGGGGAATCTCCCCGCAGGCCCCTTCCCGCAGGGGGAGTGGGCCTTTGAGGTGGGCAACCGCTTCCGCCACTCCAGCGTCCCCGTGGACATCGTCTTCCGGCGCATCCGGGCGGACGCCGGGGGCCTGGAGGTGGAGCTGCAGATCCGCCAGCCGAAGGGGCTGCTGGTCCTCGGACAGCTGCCGGGGCCCGCGGAGATGGGGGTGGTGGACGCCGCGGGGCATCAGATGTTCCCCATCCGCTTCCCCGAGGACCTGAAGGAGATGGCGCCGCCTCGGGAGGCCTCCCGGATCGACGTCGCCCTACGCTATCCGCTCCCGACGGCCCGGGGACCGCTGATCTTCCGGCTGGCGGGCTGGCCCCTGGTCCGCTTCGATCCCGAAGCCGGGACGCTGGTCGAGGTCGACTGGGACGGACGGGCCTTCGTCCTGGCGCCCACCCCCACGCCGTCCCCGGCGCAGATCGCCCGCGGGGAGATCGCCGCCCTGCTGGAGCAGATCGCGGGGGCGGTGGGCCGGTCTCCGGAGGCCTTCCGGGCCGCTCTGGATCCGAAGGCGGAGGCGGATCCGGACCTGCTGCAGGCTGTGGCCTCCGGCGGCGGCTGGCCGCTGCGCGCCCCGCGCCTGGAGGTGACCGGCGGGAAGTTCGAGGCGGAGGAGGCCCGGGACGTCCGCGTGGAGCTGTCCACGAGCCTGGAGGGCTTCCCGGAGGAGGAGCGCTGGCGCTACCCGGCAAAGGCCGAATTCCGCAAGACGAACGGAGCGTGGCGGATCGTCCGCTGGGAGTGGGAGAGCGTCCCGCCGTGGGCGCGCCTTCCCGGCCGCCCCTGGACCTCCGAGCACTTCACGCTGATCGCCCCTCCGGATCTCCCGGAAGGGACCGCCCGGGCGGTCCTGACGGAGCTGGAGGAGGCCTATCAGGATCTCTCCGCGCGGCTGCCGCAGGAGATCGTCCGCCCCCGGTATCTGGCGGTCTACGCCCCCGACCGCAAGACCTTCCGGGACCTGACCGGGAAGGATGCGCAGATGTTCCTGGGCGTGGCCTTCTACCGCACCGTCCCGGTGGAGGCGGACGGGGAGGTGGTGGGCTTCCGCACGGGCGAGACGATGATCATCCTCAACGCCGAGGGGGTGAAGGGCTACCGGGCGACGGATCCCATCGGAGGGCGGGCGGCGGTGCTGCGGCACGAGCTGGTCCATGTGATCCTGGCCCCATGGACCCGACCCTGGACGCCCGGATGGCTGGTAGAGGGGGCGGCGCTGACCTACGCCGGGCAGCCCTACTGGCGGCAGCTGCGGGAGGAGATCCAGGGCCTGGGGAACATGACCTACACCACCCAGTTCGGCCACATCGGGGACATCTTCGGGACGGCGACGGCGCGCCAGTATGCCATGGCCTCGGCGATGGCGGAGTTCGTCCGGGAGCGCTATGGAGACTCCGTCTTCCTTGCCCTCTATCGGGCCTATGGCGATATCCCGGTGGATGTGGTGGAGCGGCACATGCCGATGTTCGGCATGCAGATGATGATTCAGGCCTCGATGGACGCCATCGCCAGGGAGTCCACGCCGGGCTTCCTGCAGCAGCACCTCGGGGTGGACCCCACGGCCTTCGAGGAGGAGTTCCTGAAGTGGTGGAAAGCCAGGCGCTGAGCGGCGAAGGAACCGCGCGGGCTTGGAGGCCCCACATTCCGGAACCACCTGAAGGATTCATCGCGCGCCGGATGGGCGATCCGGGAGGCGCCTTTTTTGAGC
>JAGHYO010000213.1 GCA_017743605.1 Thermoflexus sp.
AGATGTGTATAAGAGACAGTCCCCGCCACGCGCATCCACCGCCCCTCCGGTGTGGGGGTGAGGAGGAGGGAAGGGGTCGGCGTCCCGCCGGGCTGCGGCGTCCGGGTGATCAGGATCAGCCGGGCAGGCTGGGTGGGGGGAATGGATCGGGCGGCCGGGCGTAGCCAGGCTAGCCCGACCCCTAAGCCAAGGAGGAGAATCCCAACGAGCAGGATCGGAAGCCAGCGCCGCATCCGCAGACCTCACCGCTTCGCTGGCGGCTCGAAGAAGGGAGGGTGCTCCAGGCGCCAGAGGGCCCACAGGGCGAAGCTGGCCACCAGCCCCCCGATCAGGTAACTCTCCAACGCCCCTGCCATGGCGATGAACATCGCCAGCACCCCCAAGATCACCTGAGCTAAATAAAGGGTCAGCACGGCCTCTCGATGGGTCAGCCCCGCCCGCACCAGCCGGTGGGAGAGGTGATCCTTCCCTGGCGTGGTCAGCGGATTGAGGCCCCGCCGGAGCCGCGAGATCACTACCAGGGCGGCGTCGAAGATAGGGATTCCCAGGACCAGCACTGGGACCATCCAGGTGACGAAGGCAGCGTTGTTCGGGAAGCGGAGCTTGATTCCCAAGACCGCCATCAGGAAGCCTAAGAACAGGCTCCCGGTGTCCCCCATGAAGATCGAGGCCGGATTGAAGTTGTAGCGCAGGAAGCCGATACAGGCCCCCAAGACAGCGGCGGCCAGGGCGCCCACCAGATACTGGCCGTTCAGGGCGGCGAGAAGCAGGAAGAAAGCGGCGGCGGCCGCCCCGATCCCCCCCGACAAGCCGTCCATGTTGTCGATGAGGTTGAAGGCGTTGGTGATCCCAACCAGCCAGAGCAGCGTCACCAGGAGGTTCGGGATCGGCCAGGGGAAGAGGGAGACGATCACGCCCGTCGCCATCACCGCGCTGGCGATGAACATCTGGCCGGCCAGCTTGATCAAAGGGCGCATCCCCCAGCGGTCATCCCAGATCCCCAGGAAGGAGATGGCGGTGGCCCCCACCAGGACCCCGGCCAGCTGGGGGAGGTTGTAGCGGCCCTCGAAGAGCAGCAGGGCCATCAGCACGGCCAGGTAAAGGGCGAGGCCGCCCAGCAGGGGCATGGGCCGCGTGTGCAGCTTGCGCGGGGCCGGACGATCCACCATCCCCACGCGGACGGCCACCGCGCGGGCCACCGGGGTCATCACCAGGGCGATGGCGAGGGCGCCGAGGAAGATCACCAGCCAGGCCGTCTGCGCGCGCATCCCTTCCTGCCTCCCTCTCGGGCGCGCTACCGGCAGACCTGCAGGCTCACGGCGTCGATCACCGCTACGCTGCCTGGACCGCTCCCGTTATTATAAACGCCGATGGTCAGGGTGAGGACTTGGCCCACATATGGCGTGAGGTCCAGGCTCACCGGCCCCCACGTTCCGGTGTTCGTTGATTCGACCAATAAAGGGATCCATTCGTTCCGGGCGTTGCGGAAGCCGATGTAGAAACGATCCCCGCTCTCCCGGATCTGAGGCAGGCGCCACAGGCTCAGGGTGGCCCGGCTTCCGTCCAGGCTCACCTGCTGCCAGAGGGTGGCATAAGAGGGAGAGGCCGTCTGCAGATCCCCCAGGCGGACCGCCCACTGTCCCTGGTAAACTGGCCTCTGAACCCGGGCAATCGGCGCCGTCTGGTTTAGGATCTGCCAGGTCCCCGTGAGGTCCGCCTCGAAGCCTCCGTTGGCGAGGCGTTCCGCACAGGCTGGAGGGGGTGGTGGAGGCGAGGGAGCGGTCCCCTCCCCGCGCATGACCAGGGGCAGGAAGACCGGACCGGCAGGCCGCGCCCCTGCCACCACATAGAACTGCACTGGCGGAGGTGTTCCCGAGAGATTTCCCGCCGCGTCAAAGGCCGCTACAGTCCACTGATATTCCCCGGGGGCCAAGTTGGCCAGGAAGGGCGACGCGGTCACGGTGAAGCGCGCCGTGTTGATCAGCACCACGTATCCGGCCGGTGTCTCGGCGCCTGTGGGCGCCCACTCCATTCGGACCGGCGGGGTGTAGGTCATCGTCACCGTGGGAGTGACCAGCACCGGCGTCCCCGGCGGCGTGCGGTCCAGGGTGAAGGTCACTACAGCGGGGGTGGGATCCACAATGGTGCCCTGGACCGCCCGGGCCAGCACCCTATGCGTTCCATCCGCCAAATCCGAGGGCGGAGACCAGGACCAGGTGAGGCGGCCAGTGGCCGTCAGCCAGACCGGCCCAGCCCCCCAGCCCGAACCTTGCCACCATTGCTGGTCACTAGTCCGCTGGAGCGCCACCTGAACCGCCGTCACGTTCGAGGGCGCGGCGGTCCCGGCGATGACAGGGACTTGATTCAGCAGCGCGTTGGAGGCCGGGGCGGTGATGGTCGTCTCGGGCGGGGCCCCGCAGGCCAGCATC
The DNA here is from genome assembly GCA_017743605.1 of Thermoflexus sp. Taxonomy (GTDB): domain Bacteria; phylum Chloroflexota; class Anaerolineae; order Thermoflexales; family Thermoflexaceae; genus Thermoflexus. Next base: position 2,430 of record JAGHYO010000213.1, read on the forward strand.
GCGCCCACCAGGCGGTCCAGCAGCGCGGCCCGGGCGCTCATGGGCCAGGCGCTCTCCAAGGGGAACCCAAAAACGGCCACCTGCGGGCAGGGTGCGCCGAAAAGGGTGGCCGCCGTCCGTCCGTCCGGATACCGCATCAGGGCCCGGGCCTCCGGGCCTGGCGTCAGCACATCCGGCGTGGTCACCCGGTGGCTGCCCATCGCTCCGTCGTCTAGCGTGAGCTCTCCGATGCCATCCAGCAGCCCGCCTGAGACGGGGCGCACGGTCCGGGTCCCCGCATCGTCAGCAGAGAACCCGGCCCGCAGGATGTCCCGCAGGAAGCCCGGGTCTCGCTGGCTCAGGTCCTGGCCGACGTTCGATCCGCTGAGGATCAGTCGGCCCCCGTTGCCGAGATAAGTCCGTAACCGGGCCCGCGTCCCGTCGTCCAGGCTGGGCTCCGAAAAGCCCTCCTCCCCGACCGCCCAGATCACCGCGGCGTATCCTTCTATGGCGAGCGCGCCGCCGGTGATGGCTTCGTCGGTTGCTCCGTCGAAGGGCTGCGAGAGGGCGCGGCCGATCCCTGCCAGGGCATCGAAGCCGTTCATCCGGGCAAGGGGCATCCGGGTCACGAGGCCCAGGCTGCCGCCCAGATCCTCCACGGGCCGCATGGCCCCGTCCAGCCGGTCGAACCCGTCCACGATCAGCAGGCGCGGGGCGCCCCATGGCCCCACCCGGACCCCGACGACCGGCGTGGGGAAGGACTCGCCGCCCGCGTTCACGCCCGTCACCCGGAAGAACACCGCGCTCCCCTCCGGCAGGCCGGAGAGGGTCCACGTGGTGCCGTTCGCGATCACCCCGTCGCTCCAGGCGAACCCATCGGTGCTGGTGTAGACCTTGTAGGCCGTGGCCGGATGCCCCAAGAGGACGCCGCCGTCGCTGGGGGAGGGCCGCCAGGAGAGGGTCACCTGGCCCGGCCCAGTCTGGCGGGCGATCGGGGCCTGCGGAGGCTCCGGGAGGAAGACCGGGGCGCGGCCGTCTCGCTGGGCGTAGTAGCGCACGATCCCTTTATAGATCGCCCGGGCCACGATCTGCACGAAACGGGGATCTTTCAGGGCAGCCGCGTCCTGGGGGTTGTCGTGGAAGGCGACCTCCAACAGGACGCCCGGCATCGTGGAAAGCAGGCGCAGCTCCCCTAGGTTGGCCTGTTTCCTCCCCCGATCGATCCAGTTCGGATCCCACGCCGCCCGCAGGTCCTGGATGAGCTGGGTGTGCACGGCGTTCTGCAGCTCCAGGCTGCCCGGCGTGCGCCGATAGTTGGGGTCGCTGTTGTCGTAAACGTAGGACTCCGTCCCGCGCAGCGTCCCGTTGTAGCCGTTGGTATGGAAGGAGAGGTAGACGGGGTCGTCGAAGGGCTCCCGCTCCCACTCGGCGTAGCGGGGCCGAGCGGTGACGTCGTCGATAGCGTCGCCGCAAGCGCTGAAGGTGCTGCACTGGAAGGGGTCATAAACCGAAGGCGGGGCGCCCTGGTATTTCGCCCAGTAGCGCGCCGCCTCCTCCCAGCGGGGCCGCCCGCTGGGCCTAGGACTGGGCGGCGGCCCGTCCCCCAGGACGGTGCCCATCCCGCCCCCGATCCGGATCGCGTCGGCGACCACCACTCGGTTCAGGTTCTCCGGGCGGTCCGTGCGGTTGGTGAGGATCACGCGGGCAGGTTGCCCGCCCCGGAAGGGGAAGGCGCCTAAATAACGCCAGGTGTAGCCGTGACCCTGCTGGTTGATGCGGACCTCGCTGCGCCCGCCGGCATGCTCGATCAAGAACTGGGCGTCCGTGCTCCGGTTGGAGCCGCTGGCATACCACGCGTAAATCGCGTAAAGGCCGTCCCGAGGCGGGATGAGGGTCCAACTGGCCGTGGCCGTGGCTGTCCCCAGGGCGGTGAGGGCCGTGCGGTAGGCACCCCCGTTGTAGCCGGGAAGGGTGCCAGGAGACCACGGGCCTTGCTCCTGATACATGGAGGGGTTGTCGTTGTCGGCGATCCCTTCCCAGATGTTCATGTCCCGTTCACGCACCGGCCAGACGTCCGCCCCGGCGTTGTAGAGATACTGGATCAGGAACTGGTGGGCGACCTCTGCGTTGTTGAGATCCTCCACCAGCCCATGGGTGTTCCCCCGCTGGGTCAGCCAGCGGCCTCCAGGGGCATACCAATACCAGCCGTGGCCGGCGCTGAGATAGATCGCCTTCCCGCTGAGGAAGCCGGAGGCCTGAGGGCGGCTGTAGGCCGGCGGGCCGGAG
>JAGHYO010000214.1 GCA_017743605.1 Thermoflexus sp.
ACTTGTAAAGCTCCACCTTGTCGAACTGATGCCCGCGCTTGATCCCCCGCACGTCCCGCCCGGCCGACATCCGCTCCCGGCGGAAGCAGGGCGTGTAGGCCACGTAGTAAAGGGGCAGCTGGTCCGCCTCCAGGATCTCATCCCGATGCAAGTTGGTCAAGGGCACCTCGGCTGTGGGGACCAGCCAGAGGTCGTCCTCCACGTCGTGGTAGAGATTGTCTTCGAATTTGGGAAGCTGCCCGGCGCCCACCAGGGCCTCGCGCTTGATCACGAAGGGGACATAGACCTCTGTGTAGCCGTGGACCTGGGTGTGAAGGTCCAGGAGCCAGCTGATCAGAGCGCGCTCCAGGCGAGCGCCCAGCCCCCACAGCACGTAGAACCGGCTGCCCGCCAGCTTGATCCCCCGCTCGAAATCAATGAGACCCAGGCGGGGCCCCAGCTCCCAATGCGGCAACGGAGTGAAGTCGAACTCCGGCAGCTCCCCCTCGACCCGCACCACCCGGTTGGCGGATTCGTCGGAGCCTACCGGGACGCTGGGATGGGGGATGTTGGGGAACTGGAGCAGCAGCTCCTCCCGCTGGACCTCCAGGTCCCGCAGCCGGGCCTCGGCCTCCGTCAGGCGATCTCCCAGGGCCCGCATCTCGGCGATGCGGGCTTCTCGCTCCGGTCCCGGAGGCATCCGGGGGATCTCCCGGGAGACCTGGTTGCGCACCGCCCGCAGCCGCTCCACCTCCCGCAGCGTCGCCCGATACGCCTCGTCCAGCTCCAGGAAGCGATCCACCTGCCTCAGCGAATCCCCCCGATGATGCAGCGCCTCCCGGATCTCCTCTGGGTTCCGTCGAATGCGCTCGATGTCCAGCATCCCGCTCTCACCCCGGCGCGCAGATCTCATTCCCCATTACCATAAATCTGGCCCCACCCTCCGTCAAGGCACGCCCTAGAGTCACCCGGATCCCCTCTGCATCCGAAGCCCTCCTTTGCCGGCTCCGGGAGAATCACCAATCACGACCGCACATTGAGCGCGAAAATGGAGGTTATAAAAATCTGAAATCCCTTGCCTGGACGCTTCTCAGCTGTAAAATGGAAGGGTAAAAAATCCTACCCGGAGGCTTCCATGTTGGTCAATCCCCGAAAGGCGTCAGCGGAGGAGGTGGGGGATTCGGATCGCTTGATGGCGCTGCTGGCTTACCTCATCGGGATCATCGTCCCCCTGATCATCCTGCTCACAGACATGAAGAACCGTCCCTTCCAGCGCTATCACGCCGTTCAAGCCTTGGTGGCCCAGGTCGCCCTCACGGGGATCTTCTTCGCCCTGGGGTTGATCCCCATCATCAACTGCATCTCGCCTTTGCTTGGCCTGGCTGCCTTCGTGCTCTTCATTTACTACGCCATCCAGGCCTACCAGGGGTATTATTTTGAGATCCCGGTGGCGACCGACTTCGCCCGCCAGCAGGGATGGATCGCCTGAGCTGTAGGGGCGACCGGCCGGTCGCCCCTACTTCGTGGATGCATTCATGTCGATTCATGCCTATTCGGGTTCAGGGCGGGCACTCCGAAGCGCGGCGCCGGCCAGGGTTCGGAAGAGCTCCGCCACCCCGACCCCGGTGACGCATGAGGTCTCCACGTAGGGGGTGCCCCAGGTCTGAGCCAGGGCCTCAGCCTCCTGACGGGAGACCTCTCGCGGCAGATCCGCTTTGTTCCCCACCCGGAGCAGCGGAATGGATCCTGCATGGGCGCGGAGCTCCTGCCGCCAGCGGATCAGCAGATCGAACGAGAGGCGGTTGCTGAGGTCGAACACCAGCGCGCCGGCCGTCGCGCCCCGATAGAAGAGATCCCGGAAGGCCGCGAAGCGCCGCTGCCCGCCTACATCCCAGACCACCCGCCGGACGGCCATCCCTTCCACCTCCACCGGGCATACGTGGATGTCCACCCCCACCGTCATCCGACGGCGGGGCTGGAAAGACCGGCGCAGGTAGCAGTGAACCAGGGAGGTCTTGCTGACGGTGGCCTCGCCGGCCAGCAGTACTTTGCGCACCGGAACCGCAGGCTTTGAATCCATCGGTCGGTGCAAAAGGAGCTCCCCGAGCTGAGGCCATGGGAACGAGACGGGGAGGACCCAGTCCCATGGCCCTTCCGTGACCTGTTCCGCCCTGGTGGCTCGAGGGCTTACCCGGATCACCACCGGAGGCTCCGAGCGCTGCTTCCACTGAGCCGCCTATGCCTCCGGCACCCCCTCCTCGACGACCAAGACAGCGGCGAAAGGGCCTTTGGGGAGGGCGAGGGAGGCCGCCTCCTCAGGGGAGCAGGCCAACGCCTCCCATTCCGGCGACAGAGCCTCCAAAAGGTCCGTCAGCCCAATGGGCTCCGCCTCCCGGATCACCAGCAGGATCCGCCGCCCGCTGGGTTCCGCCATCCTGGATCCTCAGAACAGCAAATCGGTGAGATCCCGCTTGCGGAGCAGGCGCCGGCGCCACGTGTGGATCTGGGGAACAATCTACGGGAGCAGGCGCACGCAGTAATACGGCGGCATGATGGGGACGCCGACAAGGTCCCCGAAAGTGATGAGCAGGAAGAGGTGCTCCATGGATCCCCGCTGGCGGATGTGCGCCCGCACCATGTCGTGCAGCGCCATCCCGAAAAGGATCTCCCCGATGGCCCGCCCCAGACGCCGCACCGGATCCCATGCCACCGTTATCGCCCACCCCTCCCTTCCGCGCAGATTCCACCCTATCCCATGGCCGGATCCGGCCGCGGCTCCTCCTCCACCCGGAGGGGCGTCTGATACCAGCGCGCTGCCTCCCCCAGACGGGCCCGCATCTGCCCGCCCGGGCTCTTGGGGGCCGCCTCGATGGCATGGCGGATCCGCTCCAGCCGCCGCTGGACTGGCTCCCGCGCTGCGTCCTCCCAGCCGGCGACGGCCCGGGCCGTCCGCTCCAGGTTCATGGTCACGGTGCGATACCCGCCCCAGTCGTCCGCGCAGAGCGCGACGATCGCTCGCAGATCCACCGCCTCTGCCGGCCCCCCTCCACGACTTCATGGTGCAGCAGGAGGACGGAGATCTCGAGGAGGTCCGCCTCCCCGGCCTCCACGACCTGCAGGCGGGAGAGCAAGAGATACGCCGGGGGCAGCGCGATCTCCTCCCGGGTCAGGACGGAGGCGAACTCCAGGTGATGATACATTTCGTAAGCGTCCAGGAAGATGTCCACCGGCCATCCGGTCTCCGGTTTGCGGAAGTGCAGGCGCTGGGCGCCGTAGAAGGCGTTGAACCGGGCGAAGGGCTCATACCCCTGGTCCTCCAGGAAGGCCTCCACAGCCCGCCGCTCGCGGGAGGACCCCGCCAGCTCCAGCCCGACGAGGGCGGGGACCAGCAGGCGCTGGAGGGCGGAGGGGCAGTGATCGGCGACCCCGACGCTCCTTAGCAGCCGCAGGGTGAGCCCCTGCGCCCGGGCGGCCTCCACCAGACGCCGGCCTTCTTGGACCAGGTCCCGGATCACCGAGGAGACCCGCGGGGCCGCCGGACGGAGCCGGCGGGGGGCGGCCGGCCGCTCCGAGCCCTCCTTCAGCGCCGCGGTCAGCCTGTGGACCACCGGGCCCAGGGCGAGGTTCAGCAGGGGGAGTTTCATCGAGCAGGCGCAGCAGAGGGCCAGGAAGCCGCCGGGCAGCCGCCGGAGGATCGGGCGGCCCCTGGCGAACACCTGGTCCGCCTCCTGGATGCGCCGTCGGGAAGTCTCTGGGTCCTCCATGGTCCGGGCGGCGATGCGCACCGCGGAGGCCAGGGCCTCCGGGGCGTAACGCTCCGGGAGCGCGTAGGCCAGGATCTTCCTCTACTCCGTGAACAGGACCCCGCCCTCCACGTCCGGGATGGCGTTCACTTCCTGTAGCGCCTCCTCCATTCCCATACCCTTGCCCCTTTCCCCGCGTGAGGAGCGGTCCCACAGCGCTCACAAGAGCCGGCCGGGGAGCTCGGCGAGCACCAGCGCCGGGGAGGCCTGGGGGGAGAGCGCCAGGCCGACGATGAGAGGGGGATGGCGGAGGATCAGCCACCGACGCTGGGGCTCAGAGACCACCGCGTGCCCGAAAGCCCCCAAGGGGAGGAACCCAGCCAGGGCTTCGGCGGCGAGATAGACCGTGAGGGTGCCTTCTGCCTCCCCCTTGCCCTCCGGGACATCCGTCGCCAGCACCACCCCATCCGGGCCCGCCACCACCACCGCCAGGACGCCCTCGAGGGCTTTCACACGGGAGACCAGCTCCCCTGGGGGGAGCGAGCGCGGGCCCGCAGCCTCTGGGGAAGTGGCTTGCTGCATCCCCTCCAAGAGCAGAGCTTGCCAGGGGCGGTGGAGGGTTCGCTCGGGGCTGCGGACTTCATCCTCGAGGACGCACTGCCCGTTGGTCTGGCACAACAATCTCCACGATGCCGGCTCCCCTTTCCGCTCCCCGCACACCGCGTGGACGAGCTCGCCGTCGGAGAAGTAGAGCTCGCCCTCCAGGTCCCCGTGGCGGAGCCGGAGCCGGGCCGCGGCCCGGGAGCGACACCCGGTTTCGATCAGCGCGGCCAGCGGGATCTCCCGCAGGCTCCCCGTGGTCGCCATCGCCGCCTCCTCTTCCGGAGGATCGGCCGCGATGCGCCGGCGATGATGGCTCCAGTTTATCCCGACTTCCCGGTCTCTGGCAAGAGCAACCTTACCTTAAAGGAAACCGTCCG
>JAGHYO010000215.1 GCA_017743605.1 Thermoflexus sp.
GCGCAAGTCCCCTGCTCCCGGATGGGCTCGTAAAACCAGATACCCGCGCGGTCGCCGCCGAGCAGCCGCTTGGCTCCCTGGAGGATCGTCCGCACCCGCTCCGGGAACTCTGGAGGAGCGCTCAGGATCTCCTGCAGGGCTCCCGCCATGGCCTCCCACAGCCCGGTCTCCCGCCGCCGGCGCAGGGCGGTGCCCACGGCGCTCGCCAGGGTCTCCGCCAGACGGAGGGTGTCCTCGTCGGGATGCCGTGGGGCATCGTAATATAGCATCAGATTGCCTACGGTCTGGCCCTCGCTCCGGATGGGGACGAAGGCGATGGCCCGGATGCCTTCGCGAAGCGCTGTCTCCTGCACGTTCCCCAGCTCTGGGGACTGGGCGGTGTCTGGGATCCAGAGGATGGTGGGATTCGGATCCGAGGGGTCCCAGGGCCAGTGCCCTTCGACGGCGCAGCGGTAGCCCTCCGAGAGGTTCTCCCACGCCTTGAACCGCGCCACGCCATCTGGATCCCTTACCAGCACCGCCGCCCGATCTGCCCCTAGCACCATGCGCATGCCTCGAAGGGTCAGCGCGTAGAGGCATTCGAGATCCGCAGCGCGGCAGATCTCCTGGGAGATCCCCTGGAGCAGCTGGAGCTGACGGGCGTAGCGCTGGGCCCGGGCCTCCGCTGCCCGCCGTTCCGCATTGCTCCAAACCAGGGCGATGAGATCAGCCACCTCCGCCGCGAAGGACATCTCATCCGCCGTCCAGGCACGGATCTCGCCTGTATGTTCATGGCGGATCACCCCTACCACCTGTCCGCCCTGGCGGATGGGCGCGTCCAGCGTGGAGCGGATGTCCCGAGGCGCCATGTAGCGCTCCCGCAGCGCACGGGTGCGGGGATCGTTCCATGCGTCCGAGGCGTCGACGGCGCGCTCCTCCTGAAGGGCCCGGAGATACGCAGGGAACTCGTCCGCCTGCAAATCCGCTTCCTTCCCCACCCGCCCCTCCGGCCACTCCACGTGGATCAAACAGCACAGGCGGTGGGTGGCCGCATCCAGCTGCCAGACGTTCACCCGGCTGACCTGCAAGGTCTCCGCGGCTGTCCATGCGATCCGAGCTATGGCCTCCTCCAGCTCACCGTTCTGGATCTGGGGATCGCGGGCCAGCTGCAGCAAGGCCTCCTGCTGGCGAGCGCGCCGGAGGGCCTGGCGCCGATGTTCGGTGATCTCGCTGGCCCGAACCAGCCATCCCTCGTGCTCTTCCCGAGAAGAGATCGGCTGGATGGAGAAGAGGAACCAGCGCTCTTGAGCTGGATGGCGGAGCTCCACACTCCTCTCTCCGCCTTCACGAACGGCCGCGCACAGCACATCCCGGAGCTCCGGCCAGGCCGCGAGCAGATCCTCCGCCGGCGTATCGAGGCATGCAGACGGGGGACGTCCCAGCAGCTCCGCCATCCGGGGGTTCAGGTCGATCACTCGACCCCGTAGATCCAGAACCATCATCCCATCCGCCATGCCCTTGATGAGCAGGCCCCGGGCGAGGGGGATGGGGCGGATGCGCGGGAGGGCCCGGAAGATCAGGCCCAGCAACACCGTCGCCAACCCCAGCGCGATCGCTGGCGCCCCTCGCCATGCCGCGGGGAGCTGATCATACGAAGGATCGTGCAGCCCAATGAGGACACTGACCGTGACCAGCGCGATGGCGAGCAAGAATCCAGCGAGGATCCGGAACGAGACCCGGTAAGTGTGGATCAAGGTTGGAAGCAGGAGGATCACCGCCCCGAGGAAGGCCAGAGAGGCAAACAGGGTGTGCGCCCAGAACCAGGGCCCGTAGGAGACCACAAGGGAGCCGTCCGCCTGGATGGCTAAGGTGGACCAGACGAGACGATGCGCATCGTTGGTGAAGGCCAGCAGAACGGTCAAGACCGGGATGAGCAGGATGCTGATCCGATGCCAGGGCCGCGCGCGGAGTCCGGAATATCGAAGAGCGCCTAGGAGGAAAAAAGGAGCGATCCCTGCCACCCCCAGCGCCTGAATTCGGAACCCTAAGATCCGCAGTTCGGCGTCCGGGGCGCCGATGATCAGGCTCTCGCTCCAGGTCCAGAGGGCCAGCGCGAGGAGGGCCAGCGCCCACAAACGTGCCTGCGGGGAGCGGGTGCGCCGCACGCCCCAGTAGGCCAGAAGCAGACCGATCCATCCAAGCAAAACACCTAGAACCCACACCATTTGAAAGGCACTCCTCTAAGGCCCGAGCAGAATCCCCAGTCTTCCCTAAAGATCTCCTCTTGTTTCGTTAGGATAAGGCAATCTTAGGGTCATGTCAAGGAAGGGTTAGAGTATACCCCCGTGTCCCATCGTCACTGACTTAAAATGGATGGGATGGGTCAGCAAAACCGTCCCCTCGCGGCCCCCACCGGGGCGACGATCTGATGATCACCCTGCGCGGAATCCTGCATTTCGGGAGCCCGAAAGACCGGGAAGCGGTCTTCTCCGGGATGCGTCGCTTCTCGGCAGCGACCCGCTACGCCTACCTGTGTCTTCTCGAAGGAAGAGGCGACGGCGAGATCCTCAAAGAACTTTCCTCATTGCGCTGGGAATGGGAAGGGAATGGTCTCCTTCTCCGGATCCATCTCGGAAACCGCCAATGGATCCGCACCGAGATCATGCGGAAAGTCCGGCGGGAGCGGTACCCATGGAACCTGCTCCCGGCCCGCCTGGCCTGGGCGGGAGCCACCGAGGAGTGGTTCCCCTACACGGCGACGCCGCGCCCGAAGGAGGGCAAGGTCTACGTCTTCATCTCCTTGGAGGAGGATCTCGCCGCGATTTCCATCACCCGGGATCGTGGGGTCATTGGGGTCGATCTCGCCGCTTTCCCCCATCATTTGGCCGGGGCCGAGGCCTCCCCGGGCGGCCACCTCATCGCCTTAGAGGCGATCCCGCCGACTGGAATGGCGGGCTAGCGCAAGAAGGGGAGGCGGGAGCGTCGTCCGTGGCAGGCGGCCTGGGAGATCGTCCAGTGGGCGAAGGAGAGGAGGAAGGCCATTGCCATCGCGCGCCTGAGGGGAGATCATTGGTTAGGGCCTGGAAGTATATGCCGCAGTTCCTGTCAGACAAACACCGTGCGGCCCTCGGGATCGCCTGCCGGGCGCTGGGCTTCGAGGAGCATCTGCCGGCGCATCACGAGAGTTCGCCGCGGGACAGGGAGTTCCTGGAGCAGGCGGTCGCTTGCTGGGCGGATGGGGTTGGGGAGCTGCAGGAGCGCTGGAAGGGCGAGAGGAGCGGGCTAAAGCGGAAGGCCATCCGGAGGGGGTTGGATCGCGCGCGGGGAGTCCTTCAGCGCCGCGAGGGCTGGATGCCGCCCCAACGCAGGGCGGGCAGCGAGCCGGCCTTCCGACAGCCGGTCCACCAACGGAAGGGACCGGGGCGGGGCAAGTCTTCGGGGTTGCGAAACGGCTGACGATTCGCCCGCGCGGCCCTCGCCGGGCCGATGGTCAAGGAGCCTCACGGAACCTCTCTGCCTAGCGATCGGTTGGGATGGCTGAGGACTGGGGGAGGCGGGCGAGGCGGTAGGGGCGACCCGCGGGTTGCCCCTACGGATGCAGGGGCGAGGCCCGCAAGGGCCTCAAACACAATAACGGAGGGACACCAGGGAGTATACTGGAACCGCATCTCACGCGATGGGAGGGAAGACGGCGTCGTGGAGGATCTGACCCCCATCCGACGTCAGTATCTGGATCTGAAACGCCAGCATCCGGACGCCATCCTGTTCTTCCGGCTCGGCGATTTCTATGAGACCTTCGATGCGGACGCGGAGATCGTCGCTCGGGAGCTGGATCTGGTCCTCACCTCCCGGCCGCTTGGGAAGGGGCAGCGAGTGCCCTTGGCTGGTGTCCCGGCGCACGCCCTGGAGGCCTACCTCGCCCGGCTGGTGGAGCGGGGCTACCGCGTGGCCATCGCCGAACAGGTCGGCGAACCGGTAAACGGCCTGATGCCGCGCCGCGTGGTTCGGGTGGTGACCCCAGGCACGGCCCTGGAGCCGACGTTGCTGGAGGAGAGAGATCCAAGCTACTTGGCCGCGTGGGTCGAGGAGGCGGAGGGGATCGGCCTGGCCTATTGTGACGTGAGCACAGGGCAGTTCGCGGCCACCCAGTGGACGGGTCCAGAGGCCCGAAGGGAGGCAGAGGCCGAGTGGTTGCGTCTCTCTCCTCGGGAGTGTTTGTATCCCACGACACCAGGGGAGCCTGCTACGCCGTCGTTGCCCTCGACCGGAGAGATCGCTTGCGCTTTCACCCCGTTCCCGGCCCATCACTTCGCGCCCGGGGCGGCGCGGACGGCGTTGCTGGAGCACTTCCGGGTGGCCTCGCTGCACGCCTTCGGCCTGGAGGACCAACCCCTCGCCCTCCGGGCCGCGGGGGCAATCCTCCAGTATCTCCAGCAGACCCGTCCGGAGGCGCTTTCGCTGTTGGTCTCCCTCGAGACCTATTCCACTGTTCACTACATGCTCCTGGACCCGGCCACCCGGCGGAACCTGGAGCTGGTGGAGAGCGCGTCCGGGGGCGGCCGACGAGGATCCCTCCTTGCGGTCCTGGATTTCACCTGCACGCCGATGGGGGGTCGGCTGCTGCGGACCTGGCTCTCGCAGCCTCTGCGGGATCGGGCTGCCATCGAGGCCCGTCTGGATCAGGTGGAGGCCTTCGTCGAGGACCCCATCGCCCGGGA
>JAGHYO010000216.1 GCA_017743605.1 Thermoflexus sp.
GCCGGATTTTCCATGGAGGTCCGCGGAAGGTTTCTGCGCCCACTGAACGCAAGGTGAGCGCTCAGGTTCCTGAACCGGGATGAGGAGAGGATGGAGCGTTGAAGGATAGGCCTCGCTCCCTCAGGCTGATATATCGGCCGTGCCCAATGATCAGGTGATCCAGCACCCGGATCCCCAGCAGCTGTCCTGCCGCGATGAGATCCCGCGTGAGCGCGATGTCCTCTGGAGAGGGCGTGGGATCTCCCGAAGGATGGTTGTGGGCCAGGATCAGGGAGACCGCGTTGCGCCGGATGGCCTCTCGAAACACCTCCGCCGGCCGTACGAGGGTGGTGCTCACGTTCCCCACATAAATCGTCGGGATCGCCACTACCCGCCCCCGGGTGTTCATGAGGATGGTCCGCAGGGTTTCCTGCTCCAGGTCCGCCATGTCCGCCAGCAGCATATAGGCCTCGTGCGCGGAGCGAACGCAGGGATGCTCCTCTGGGGCGGCAGCAGCGACGCGCCGGCCCAGCTCCAGAGCGGCCTGGATCTGAGTGGCTTTTGCGAGGCCCACTCCCGGGATCCGAGCGAGCTCATGAGCAGGGATCCGACCCAACCCGCTCAATCCCTCGCATCGCTGCAGGATGCGGTGTGCCAGCTGTAAGGCGTTCTCCCCGCGCCGCCCAGTGCGCAGCAAGATCGCCAGTAGCTCCGCCGCGGACAGCGCGGCTGGCCCGTGCTGGAGCAGCCGCTCCCGAGGTCGTTCCTCCGCTGGGAGATCCTTGATCGTGAGCCATGGGGTGTTGGTGTCTTCCATCCCGGTGTTTCCTCCTCTATAAACATGATAGCCATGCAGATGGAAGGTGCTGGTGATGGAGATGTACCCTTGGGGTGTCTTCAGGCTGCTCCGGGTTCTCAGCCGGATCACTGTCCGGTCGGCCTTCCGGGCTGCCCGAACGTGCAGACAGGCGAAGGGCGCCTGCAGGTTCGACGAGCGGGCCATGGCGGGTCCATGTGGCTTGGTTGCCTCGGATCCCCTCTGATCCGGCTTGCTCCCATGATTTCCCGGCCTCGAGGTGGGCGGACGATCGGGGCGCCCTCGGCCACGGTTTCCCTTATGGGCAACGCCGGGCATATGGATCATGAGGAGCGGCGCAGCAGCAGCGAATGCATCAGATGTCCGTCAGATCTCCCTACCCTTCCAGCACGATGCGGCGGAACCCTTCGGCAAGGATCTCTTTGCCGTCTACCTCCCGACGCAGCCGTTCCCGCAGGCGATGCTCCAGCGCGGCTGGATCTGGGATTTGGCTGGCATGGCAACGCAGGGCAGCCAGCTTCAGATCGAAGACATCCGTGATGTCCACCCAGTGATTGGCGTGTTCGGTGGCGGAGAGGTATACCTCCCGCACCTGATGGGGCTCTAAGCCTTCCCGAAGCAGCTCCGGGAAATACATCGGGTTCCCTGCCGCGGGGAAGATGGCGTCCAGGGTGGCTATCCCGATCGCCCGGTGGTCGTTGTGATTGATGTAACGATGGCCCCGAATCAGGGTTTCAGGATCCATGGTCACCACGATCTCCGGCCGGCAGCTGCGGATCACCCGGACGATGTCGCGGCGCAGGTGCGTGTTCGGCTCCAGCATGCCGTCTGGGTAGTCCAGGAAGAGGACCTCGCGCACGCCGAGGAGGGCGGCGGCCTGTTGCTGTTCGGCCTCCCGGATGGCGGCCAGACGCTCCGGGGTCATGGCAGGATCCCGGCTGCCCTTGTCGCCTCGAGTGGCCAGGCAGTAGACCACCTCGTGCCCTTCTCGGGTCCAGTGGGCGATGGTACCGCCGGCGGCGAACTCAGGATCATCGGGATGGGCCATCACCACCAGGATGCGCATGGGGTTTGCCTCCTCTGATGGGTGTGAGCCGAGCCGCATGGAATTTCGGTTTGCATCGTTTTCGGCGTTGAGGGTTTCATCGCTGTTGGGCGCCTCCGTAGGATGAGGAATCTCATCGAGGCTCTAGGTGGGCGGACGCTCCAGCGGTCTAAAGGGACGGATCCTCCCCTTGAATGATGGGCCAGGGCCCTCGGTCCAGTGAGCGCTCTAGGCTGCGGAAGAGGCCTTCCAGTTCCTCCCAATGGAAGCGGATCAGGATCCGCTGGATCCAACCGCGGGGCGAGATCGGGAACAGGATCGGCGCGTGGGTGAGCCGGTAAGCCCGAGAGGTCTCGAAATCCCTGTTTGCGATGGGAGGAAAGGAGATCTGGAATTTCTGCGCGATTTCCCGAAGGCTTTGAGGGAGATCCTGCCAGATTCCCATCATTCGCCAACAATCGGTGTGGTATGCCCGGGGAGAGCGCTCCAGGCCATGCAGGATTCGCCGGGAGGCTGCGCACGATTTTTTGCAGAACGTGACAAGTAGGATATGGCGGGCCTCCTGGGGGTTCTTCGAGCATGGCTTGCGATCCGATGTGGATCCGAAGATCCGTGGGGCTGGATCTCCGATTGGCAGCGCGTTCATGGTTCCTCCGATAAGTGGGTGGCTGGGGGGAGTTTCTTGCCCGGGTTCATGATGTTTTGCGGGTCGAATAGGGCTTTGAGGGCCCGGAATTTTTCCAGAATGGCGATGGGGAAGGCTCGGGGAACGAAATCGAGTTTGAGGAGGCCGATCCCGTGTTCGCCGGAGAGCACGCCACCCATGGAGAGGGCAGCCTCGAAGATCGCGGCGGATGCGTGGGCGACACGGGTCATCTCGTCCGGGTTGCCTCGATCGCACAGGAGCGTGGGATGGAGGTTGCCGTCGCCGATGTGGCCGTAGAGGGCGATCGGAATATCAGTCTCTCGGGAGATCTCCTGGATGCGACGGGCCATCGCAGGGATCTTGCTGCGAGGGACAGTGATGTCCTCGCTGATCTTGTGCGGGGCCAGCTGGGCCAGGGCAGGCGATGCATTGCGGCGGATCTCCAAGAGCTCCTCGGTGTAGGGAGTGTTGTCGGCGTCGAAGGCGGTGCGGAGCAGCTGCCCGCCATGGCGCTGCATCACGGAGATCATCCGTTGAAGGTCAGCCTCCACGGCAGCGGGCTCTCCGTCTGCGGCGAGCAGCAGGAGGGCTTCGGCCTGGGTTGGGAGCCCTGAGGGGCGGAAGGATTCCACGGCTTGCATGGTGGTTTGATCCATGAATTCCACCATCAGGGGAAGGATTCCGCTGGAGAGGAGGGCGACGGTGGCCTCGCATGCGCCTTCAAGGCGATTGAAGGCGATGGCCAGAGCTCCCCGGGCGGGCGGCATGGGGAGGAGACGCAGCGTGATCTCGGTGATCACGCCCAGAGTGCCCTCGGAGCCGATGAACAGCTGCTTAAGATCGTAGCCGGAGACATCCTTCATTACTCTTCCGCCCAGGCGAAGCGCTTCCCCACCCGCGAGGACCACTTCCAGCCCCAGGACATAATCCCGGGTCACGCCGTATTTCAGGCAGCAAGGTCCTCCGGCATTGGTGGCGACATTGCCACCGATGGTGCACGTCTCCAGCGAGGCGGGATCCGGGGGGTAGAACAAGCCGTGGGCTTCGCTGGCCTGCTGGAGGGTTCGGGTGATCACCCCGGGTTGGACGATGGCGATGCCGTCTGCCGGGTCGATGGCCAGGATCCGGTTCATCGGGGCGAGGTTGAGGCAAATTCCTCCTTTGGGGACTGCTCCGCCGGCTAAGCCGGTTCCCCTACCCCGGGGAACCACCGGGATGCGAAGGTCATTGGCTATGCGAAGAACGTGGGCGACGTCAGCCGTCGATTCCGCGTGGACTACCACGTCTGGCATCCCCTCGGCCCACGTCGCATCGCGCCCATACACCCGCCGCCCCGCCAGATCCGTCTCCACCTGATCCGGCCGCAACCGCTCCCGTAACCGCCTCACTACCCTTTCCCAATCCATCCCACCACCCCCGCTCTCTGACGTAGATGTCTATGCGAAGTCGCAGCGCCTTCTTTTAACTACTCTATCCTCGCATCGCCCACCATACAACCTGAGCGATCCGGCTCCGGAGAAAACCCACGGGCTGCTTCCGCTCAGTGGTGAGCATTGGGGCGGTTCTCTCCCGCATTCTATGGGCCGCAGCGGGGCTGGCCTGCGAGGGGGTCGAGGCGGAGGTCGTGGACGTGCGCACGCTCGTCCCCTTGGCTCTGCGGACAATCCCGGTCTCAGTGACGCAGACGCAACGGCGGGTGGTGGCGGAGGATGCGTCCCTCACCCACGGCTTCGGGGCCGAGGTGGTCGCCTAAGTCAGCGAGGCGGCCTGGGGTCTCCTGCGCGCGGCGCCGCACCAAGTAGCCGGGCAGGATGTTCCCGTC
Organism: Thermoflexus sp.; assembly: GCA_017743605.1. Taxonomy (GTDB): domain Bacteria; phylum Chloroflexota; class Anaerolineae; order Thermoflexales; family Thermoflexaceae; genus Thermoflexus. Next base: position 4,310 of record JAGHYO010000216.1, read on the forward strand.
CCCTGAAACCGGACGCTGGAACGCCTCTCCCTTCCCGACGCCCCGCACATCGCCGAGGCCGTTCATGAGGCTCTGCGCTGAAGAAAATCCGGGGCGTGCAGGGATTCGCAAGCTTCCACACTCCGCGCACCCGGGTTCTTCAGGCGAGGGGCCGCCTCTGAGCGCGAGGCAAAGCGAAGGCGGAAAACCTCATTCCGCCTGCTCCGCTCTTGACAGATCCCTGCAGGCGGATTACAGTCTGGATCGGCGGAATGAAACCACCGGGCGACATGGGGAGTCCGCGGGCAAGCGGGCTGAGAGGGCGCCCTGCCGGAGGCCATCCGGCCCCGGCGCCGACCCATCGAACCTGATCCGGGTCATACCGGCGGAGGG
>JAGHYO010000217.1 GCA_017743605.1 Thermoflexus sp.
GAAGAGGACCTCGAGGCCGGATACCTTACCTTCGCCGACGATTGGAGCGAAGAACAGATCCCCGACGACTGGCGGGACGCCAACGGTCGGCTGCGGAACACTTGGCGGGAACGGGTCCCGCAGCCCGTCTGGGTGCGGCCCGATGGCTCCTTCTCGGAAGAGGAAGTTCCGGGTGCCGTGAAGATGTGGTGGCAGGCCGGGCGGCTGTGGCTGTGCCTTTCGTGTGGGGAATACTACGACGCGCGGGAGCGAGAGTTCACTAAACTCTCATACCTCTCGAGCGAGGGGCGCTCGTCCGCCACGACGGTCCTGGCCGTCTCCCTTCTGCGGCACGCCGCCCTCACCCGAGCGGCCCGGGATAAGCTCCTCACCTTCACCGACAACCGTCAGGACGCCTCCTTGCAGGCCGGCCACTTCAACGACTTCGTTCAGACCGTCCTCCTGCGCTCCGCTCTCTGCCGGGCGCTGGAGGAACGCGATGAACTCCGGTTCGATGCTGTGGCATCCGAGGTCGTAGAGCGTATGGGATTGACGCTACGGGACATCGCCCAGAACCCCCGGCTGGACCCCGACTCCCCGGCGGCCCGTCCAGTGTGGGAGGCCTTCCGGGATCTTACAGAGCACCGGCTCTACCTTGACCTCCGGCGGGGCTGGCGGGTGGTCATGCCCAACCTGGAGGAGGCGGGTCTGTTGCGCATCGATTATGAGGGGCTTGAGGAGTGCAGCGCCCGGTCGGAGCTGTGGCGGGATCTCCCCGCCCTCGAGGCGCTTCCACCTCCGCGCCGGATGGAGGTGTTGCGGGCGATCCTCGACCACTTCCGTAAGCATTTGGCCATTCATGCCCGGGTTCTGGCGGATGAAGACTTCCGGCGTAGGCTGGAACAGCGGGTGAGGCAACACCTCAACGAATTCTGGGGGCTGGAGCCTGAGGAGCGATTGCGGCCCGCCGCGGCGTTCGTCATTCGGGTCAAGCCGGGCGAACTCCCGGAAGAAGGATGGTTCCGTCGCCTGAGCGCCCGGACCCCTCTGGGGCGCTACCTCTGCCGAGAGCTCCGCCTGCGGCCCGGAGAGTTCGACGACTTTGCTCGCACCCTGCTTCGGGTGCTGACCGAACAGGGGTTCCTTCGGGAGGAGCCCATGGCCCGGGGGGCGTTCCTTGGATACCGTCTGGATGCGGCGCGCATCCTCTGGCGGCGCGGGGACGGCACCCCGCCTCCCCCGGATCCCGTGTATGCGCGGGGTTCGGGGACGCCGGAGACCCGACGGCCCGTCAACCCCTTCTTCCAGCGGCTTTACCGGGAGGCTGCCGGAACCCTCGGCACCCTGGAAGCCCGGGAGCACACCGCCCAGGTGGTGGCACCGGGGGAGCGGGAGCGGCGGGAGCGGCGCTTCCGCTGGCTCCCCGAGGATCAGAACGACCCGGCCCTCGGCCGCCGCCTGCCCTATCTGGTCTGCTCCCCCACCATGGAACTGGGCATCGACATCGCCGACCTGGACCTCGTGCACCTGCGCAACGTCCCACCCACGCCGGCCAACTACGCCCAACGTGCTGGCCGTGCCGGCCGCCAGGGACAGCCGGGTCTGGTCTTCACCTTTTGCCACGCCCAGAGTCCTCACGACCAGTATTTCTTCCGTCATCGGGCGGAGATGGTGGCCGGAGCGGTGCAGGCGCCCCGCCTCGATCTGGCCAACGAGGCCCTCCTGCGGGCCCACATCCAGGCGGAGTGGCTGGCCCAGGTGGGTTTGCCCCTGCGCCAGTCCATCGCCGACGTAGTGGACACCGACCGCTTCCCCGAGCTTCCTCTTCGGGAAGAGGCCGTCTTTCAACTCCGGCTGGGACCGGAGAAGATGGGAAAGCTATGGGACTGCCTGGAGCGCGCCCTCGCCTTCGATCGCTCCCGATTGCAGGGGACCGGATGGTTCAACGAGCGGTGGCTGGTGCGAATCCTTGAGGAAGCCCCGGAGGCCTTCAACCGGGCTTTCGACCGCTGGCGGGAGCTCTACCGGAGCGCCTGGCGGCAATTGGAGGAGGCCCGAGCCGAGGAGGACCGGGCGCGCCGCCGGGAGGAACAGGAGCGAGCTCAGATGCGCCAGAAGGAGGCCCGGCGGCAAATCAATCTCCTGCAACAGATCGACGTCGCTCGGGAGGAGAGCGATTTCTATCCCTACCGATACCTGGCGTCGGAGGGGTTCCTGCCCGGCTACAACTTCCCCGCCCTCCCGGTCCGGGCGTGGGTGCCTCGGGGGGAGGGGGAATTCATCGCCCGGCCTCGTGCCTTGGCCATCCGGGAGTTCGCCCCGGGGAACATTGTCTACCACGAGGGGGCCAATTGGCAGGTCGACCGCTTCCAGTCCCCGCCCGGCGGCCTCAGCGAGCGCCGGTCGGTCCGGCGGCTCTGTCATACCTGCGGAGCCATCGCCGAGCCCGATCTGGAGCGCTGCCCTGTCTGCAGGACCCTCTTCGACGGGGCCAACAGTCGAATAGTGACGCTTCTGGAGCTGCCTAACGTGCGCCTCCGGCGCCGGGAGCGGATCACCTGCAACGAGGAGGAGCGCATCCGAAGGGGCTATGAGATCCAACTCGCCTATCGATTTGCCCCCGACGAGTCCGGTCATCGAATTGTGGAGGCCGACGTCATGGCCAGGGAGCAGACGCTCCTGCGGCTCGTCTACGCCCCGACTGCTACCCTCGCCCACATCAACCATGGCTGGAAGGGCCGGCCGGAAGGATTCGTGGTGGACCTGGACTCCGGGGAGCTGCTTGGGGAGGTCAAGCGGGAGCACCAGGATCAAGGCATGAGGGCTTCTTCGAATCGGCAGCGGCTGCGGCTGTGGGTGCAGGAGACCCAGAACCTGCTCTTGGTCCGGCTGCTGGATCCAGGGCTTCAGGACAACGAGGTCCTGCAGGCAAGCCTACAGTATGCCCTCAAGCGGGGGATAGAGCGGACCTTTCAGCTGGAGGAGATGGAGTTGGGCGTGGCCCGAGTGGGAGAAGGAGAGTGGCGGGCCCTGCTCTTCTACGAGGCTGCGGAGGGCGGGCTGGGAGCTCTGCGCCGGCTGGTGGAAGAACGGGATGCCCTCGTCCAGGCGGCCCGCGCCGCCCTTGAGGTCTGCCACTTCGACGAAGCGGGGAACGACGTCCCGCCCGATTGCCCGCAGGCATGTTACGAGTGCCTGTTAAGCTATGCCAATCAACTGGAGGCGCGCCTTCTAGACCGCCAGGCCATCCGGGATTTCCTGCTACAGCTGGCGCAAGCGCAGGTGCGACCGCGGGTCGGTCCGCGAAGTTGGGAGGAGCACCTGGCCCACCTGCAGGCGCGGGCAGGATCCGACTTCGAGCGGACTTTCTTAGGCTTCCTCGAGCGGGAGGGCTTCCGCCTGCCCGACGATGCCCAGAAGTCCATCCTGGAGCCCCGGTGCATTGCCGACTTCTTCTATGATCCCAACGTCCTGGTCTTCTGCGACGGCCCGCCCCACGATGCGCCGGGCCAGCGTCGCATCGACGAGCGCCTGCGCCGCGAGCTGATCGCCCAGGGCTGGCGAGTCATCGTGATCCGCTGGGACGAGGATCTGAGGAGCCAGGTGGGCCGCCATCCGGAGGTGTTCAAGCCTGGTCGATGAACCCCCTGGCTCGATCTCTTGCGTGTCAAATCAAGGCTTGGACAACTTGCTGAGGCAGCAGGTTTGCGATAGAGGTGTTGTTCGAGGTCATTCAGAAGGTGCAGGCGCGAATTCAAAGCCACGGGGATGCGCTGCAAAGCAATGAAGTGCTGACCCGGTAGGGCTCTCCTCGATACCATCCTGCGGGCTGGTGTTCGGGTGCTCTATCCGCTTGCCCCGGGGCAATCGGCCAACCTGGCGCGTCACGCCCAGTGGTCTCTGGATACAGATTCTTGTAGGCCCGAAAGCGGCTTCGCGAATCCCATGCCTCGGGCTCTGAAAATGGGCCTTCGGAAGGGCAGTAGTGTCTTCCGACCGGAGGGAGGAGCTAGGGGCGAGTGGCTCGGATCCCCCTGTCGGCGGTTCCGGGAGCCCTCCCCCCGATCACGGCCGGTAGCGGTAGAGCATCCGCGGGAAAGCGATGGCCTCGCGGATGTGGTCCAGGTGGCAGATCCAGGCCACCGTTCGCTCGATGCCCAGCCCGAAGCCGCTGTGGGGCACTGATCCGTAGCGACGCAGATCCAGATACCACTGATATTCTTCCACCGGCAGGTTGTGCTCCCGGATCCGCTGCAGCAGAAGGTCGTGATCCGCGATCCGCTCGCTCCCCCCGATGATCTCCCCGTAGCCCTCCGGGGCCAGCAGATCCGCGCAGCGCACCACCTCCGGCCGCTGAGGGTCCGGCTGCATGTAAAACGCCTTCACCGCCGCCGGATAGTGGGTGACGAAGACCGGCTTCTCGAAGCCCAGCGAGAGGGCCGTCTCATGGGGCGCCCCAAAATCCTCCCCCCATTCGATCCGCAAGGCCGCCTTCCGCTCCGGATCCGCCGCCTCCTCCGCCCACCCGTTCAGCAGACGGACCGCCTCATCGTAGGTGAGGCGTGGGAACGGCGGGACCACCTTCTCCAGGGGGGCGGTGTCGCGCTCCAGCACCCGCAGCTCGTGGCGGCGCTCCTCCAGCGCCCGCGCCACCACGTAAGCGACCAGCTGCTCCGCGATCTCCAGCATCTCCTCGAA
>JAGHYO010000218.1 GCA_017743605.1 Thermoflexus sp.
ATGCGCCGTCGTTCGGCGATGCCGGGTCGCGTGCTGATCTTGTATAGCGTGGTGGAGCGGCTCCCGCGGGGGGAGCCCCGCGATGGGATCGCGGACGAAGAGGTGCTCTGGACGGCGCGAGCGATGGCGGAAGCCCTTGCGGAGCGCGGATGGCCTGTGGAGACGCGGGCAGTTTGGGACCTGGAGTCCCTCCACCAAGCGCTGGACCCCTTCGATCCCAGGGAGACCCCGGTCATCAACCTATGCGAGACCTTGGAAGGCCGCCCCCAGGGGGAGGCGGTGGTGCCGGTGGCCCTGGAGGGCCGGGGCTTCGTTTACACCGGATCCTCCGGGGCGACGCTTTCCCTTTGTCTGGACAAGGCGCGGGCGAAGGCCCGCCTCCAAGCAGCCGGCCTGCCGACGCCCGCGGCCCAGGTGTTCCACAACCCCGACGAGCCGCTGCGGATCCCTCTCCCGGCCATCGTGAAGCCCCTGATGGAGGACGCCAGCCACGGGATTGATCGGGAGGCGGTGGTGACGGAGGAGAGGACCTTGCGGGTGCGGGTGGCTTACGTCATAGGGGTCTACCGCCAGCCCGCTCTGGTGGAAGCCTTCATCGATGGGCGGGAGTTCAACGTGGCCCTCTGGGGCGGTCGGAACCCAGAGATCCTTCCCATAGCGGAGGTGGATTACTCTCGCATCCCGAACCCCCTGTGGCGGGTGTGCACCTACGCGGCCAAGTGGCTGCCGGGCTCGGAGGAATACGAGCTGACCCCGGTGCGCTGTCCGGCGGAGCTGGAAGAGGAAGTGGCGGCCCGGGTGCGAGCGGTCGCCTTCCGGGCCTTCCGGGCGGTCCGTTGTCGGGACTATGCCCGGGTGGACATCCGGTTACGGGGGGAGACGCCGTATGTGCTGGAGGTCAATCCGAATCCTAGCCTGGCGCCGAACAGCGGCTTCGTGAACGCCGCCTGGACAGCGGGCTATTCCTACGGCATGCTGGCTGAGCGGTTGATCCGCCTGGCGTGGGAACGGCGGTGCCGACAGCGGGAGGCCCTGCCGCTTCAACCTGTCCCGACGGGAGCGATCGATGTCGCCTATTCGCTGGCCCCGAGCGGATGAGGAGGTGGCCATCCGGGCGCTGGCCGAGCGATGTGGGGTGTTCCGGCCGGAGGAGATCGAGACGCTGGTGGAGATCTTCCGGGAGGCCTGTGGCAGAGGCTTCGAGGCGAGCGGCTATCACTTCCGGGTGTGGGCGGAGGAGCGGGACGGCGAGATCCGGGGGCTGATCTGCTATGGGCAGCGGCCCCTCACCCGCTGGTCTTGGGATCTCTACTGGCTGCTGGTGGATCCTTCGGCCCAGCGGCGGGGCATCGGGACCGCCCTGCTGCGCGCGATGGAGGCCCACGTGGAGCGGGAGGGCGGGCGGTGGATTCTGGTGGAGACGGCGACCACCCCCGCCTACGCGCCGGCCCGCTGTTTCTACGAGCGGCATGGGTTCCGGCTCCTCGCGGTGGTGGAGGATTTCTACGAAGCCGGCGAGGGGCTGGCCCTATATCTGAAGGGTCCGGGGCCTTCGCCGGAGGCGAGCGCGCCGGCGGCGGAGGCAAGGACCCGTTCTCTGGAGGAGGGAGGATGTCCCGGCGTCTATGGAGCCTGAGGACCGCGTGCCAGGTGATCCTGCTTCACAACATAGACGGCGCATGGCCTCCGGAAGATCAGGCGTATGCCCGGGAGTACGTGCGCAGATTGCAGGAGGGGATGGAAGCCCATGGGCTCATCGTCCGCCCTGTCGAGGTTCGTCGAGATGTGCGGGACACCCTGCTCAGTTTTGATCATGAGGAATGGGTGGTGTTCAACTGGTGCGAGGCCCTGGAGGGGGATCCCTATGCGGAGCCCCGGGTGGCTCGCGCCCTGGAGGCCATGGGCTTCCTGTATACGGGGTCCAGCCCGTGGGCGCTGACCGTGGCGGGGAACAAGGCCCTGATGAAAGCTTTGCTTACGCTGAACGGGATCCCTACGCCGGCCTGGCGGGCATGTTATCGGCTGGCGGACCTGGAGGGATGGGAGGTCTTTCCGGCCATCGTCAAGCCGGCGCGGGAGCACGGCAGCATCGGGATCACGCCGGAAGCGGTGGCGATGTCCCCCCGGGCGCTGCGGGAGCGGGTGGAGTATGTGCTGGAGGTCCTTCGGCAACCGGCCCTGGTGGAAGCGTTCATCCCGGGTCGGGAGCTGAACGTCAGCATGTGGGGGAAAGGGTATCCGGAGCCGCTGCCGATCTCGGAGATCCATTTCGACGGCCTTTCTGAAGAGGAGCGGATCGTGGACCAGTTCGCCAAGTGGGATCGGGGGAGCGAGCGGTATCGGCGGACGGTCCCGATGGTGCCGGCGCGGCTGGATGAGCGGACGGAGGCGGAGGTGGTGCACGTAGCGGCCCTGGCCTATCGGGCGTTGCGGGTGCGGGATTACGGGCGGGTGGACGTCCGGCTGGCGCCGGATGGGACGCCGTACGTGATCGACGTGAACCCGAATCCGGATCTGTCGCCGGATGCGGGGTTTGTGCGGTCGGCGGCGGCGGCGGGGTATGACTACGGGCGGATGGCGGTGCATATCCTGCGCATCGCCCTGGCCCGGCGCCGCCGGCGGGTCCCGGCCCCGGCCTCTCCCTTCGCCCGTCTGGGGATGAGGTGAGGGAGTAGAGGTTCCCTACGCGCTGGCAAGGCGCTGATACAGCGACCAAAGAAAGCGGAACTGAGACCATGAGACAGGGCGGAGGTGGGCTGGGGTGTTGCGGATTCGATGCGCTCCCCCCTGCAAAGGAGCCCGTGTGGTGACCTTGAGCGTCTCCCCTCACGGCGGCTGTAGCAGGTCGCTGCGAACCCAGCCGGTGGTCCCGTCGGGCAGCTGGACGTGAAGCCACTCCTCTTCCCCCTTCTGCACCCGGGCTTGCTCGGTCACCAGTTCCCCCGGGCGCAGCACCCGCAGGATCGGATAGGTGGTCCCCGGCCCCGCTCGCACCCGCGCCCGAACCTGCGCCACCCACACCGCCTCCGGCGTGGGCGACAGGGTCGGTGAGCGAGAAACAGAGTCCCCTAGCGCGCTGTCCTCTCCAAAAGGGATCGCCGGAACCCAATGGGAGTTCAGAACCCCGTAAAGAATGGCTCCAAGCGCGAGCGGAGCGATCACCGCCAGGGTTAGGAGGGCCAGGCCTGGCCAGCGATATCCCAGATGGAACCCCTTATAGGCCCCCCAGAGGCCTCCTCCGACAAGGCCCACCAGCCCGATGATCATGATCATCGCCCGCAGGGCCCGGAACACTGATCCCTCATGGGTCACATTCAGCCAGCGGGCCAGGGTGACTGTGAGGGGGTCCACCCCCGGGATGGGCAGCGAACTCATGCGCTCCCCCACCCAGGCGAAGCCAAAGAGCAACAGGGAGCCCCCCAACAGGCTCATGCAGCCTACTCCTCCTAAATTCTCCGCGGAATCATCGCCGCGTTCGAGCGTCAGGGACAGCACGCCCAGCAGAGACATAAGCGCGCCCAGGGCGACGGTGATGGATAGGCCGAGGAAGAGAAAGACTGCTCCAGCCGCTCCCAGCGTCGCTCCTATGACGGTGCCTCCTGTTCCTCCTATTGCGATGCCGACGATCCCCCCTACCCAGCTCAGAGGCGAATCTGGCCTTGGCGGGGGATAGTAGGGAAGCGGAATGACCGGAGCCGCTTCGGGCCTCTGCGGACTTGCCTCTTCCCCGAAACGCCTCTGGTGCTGCTCATAGCGCCGGTTGGTTGGGATCTGGGCCATCTCCCGCTCCTTCCCCTCCCGGTTCCTCCGCTCCCAAGCGGTCTAACCGAATCGCATCGCCGACCCCGCGCCCTAGCCCAGGGGGCAGGGATCGTTCCGCTGCTGCCGAGCGGGCTGACCGAATCGCATCCAGCAGGACTTCCCGCCCGCCTGCCAGCCAGCCCTCCGGACTGCAGGCTAGACACCGTGGCCGCGGCGTCGCGCCCTCCGGGGCGAAGACCCGCTGGGCCATCAGGTCGTAATACACATACGGGACCACCGGCGCGACGCCGGTCATCAGCTTGACGAACTCCCACACCAACAGGTGCGCCACCACCCCGTTGAGGAAGACCACCTGGGGGTGGGGAACGGGCTCGCCCCGGATGTAGCCCCGGTCCGCCTGGGCCGCCCGTCGCTCGGCATCCATCCCCTCCACCGACCGCTCCCAGGCTTCTTCGTCCAGGCACATCAGGCAGAAGCCCGCCCCGGGCCGCACCACCCGCACCTGCCCTCCGCCCGCCTCCATCCGGCCCTCCGCCGCCCGGATGCCCACCCCGCCGTCCAGGTAGGGCGTGAGGGTGGCCACCGCCAGCCGGTTGAGGAAGGCGCGGGCCGCCGCGGAGTCCACCGCCCCGATCAACACGTCCACCCCGAGCAACGCCTCCCACGCCCGGGGATCGTTCACCGGGTGGGGAAGGGCCTCCACCTGCAGGGGATGGGGGGCCAGGCGGCGCAGGCCCTCGGCCAGGGCGGTCACCTTCCGGCGGCCTCGCTGCACGTCCCGAGCCCGAATCCCCACCACCCGGCTGGCGTTGCTCGGCTCCAGGACGTCCGGGTCCACCAGGATCAGGCGGCCCACCCCCAGCAGGGCCAGGGCCTGCGCGATCATGGAGCCC
>JAGHYO010000219.1 GCA_017743605.1 Thermoflexus sp.
AAGCCATCCAGGGCGTCCGTATCGTTTTAACGTCTTACACCGCTTCCTTCCGTGTTCCCTTATTCCATTTCGTTCCCATCGGCGGCGAGGCACCACAAGCCAAAGTCCTCTCAACCGATGAGCGCTCCGGGCGGCGCTCCGGTCTGTGGTTCCGGCTCCTGAAGGCCTTCTTCGGGACTGTAAGGGAGATTCGCCTGGAGGCAGCCCAGATCGCTCCGCGGGAAAAAGTGATGCGGATGTTCCCGAAGCCAGTAGATGGGGACCGGGACCAGCAGCTCGGGGAGCCTCCAGGCTTCGCCCCGTTCCCGCAGATCATATGCTGTAGAAACGAAAGCCTCAGGCAACACCTCGATGGAGATCATCCCCCGGCGTGCCGTGAACCGGGCGCGCATCTCTTCATCGGAAAGATCAATCGTGTAGCATCCCAGGATCCTTCGGATCTCCTGTAAAGCGGCCCGACCCTCCTGAAGCTCCTTCTGCCACTCCGGAGCGGCCACCACCCGCTCGTAGAGCCGGTGGGTGGCCCGGGCCAGGTCCGCATCCCTTGGGATCTGGGGGAGCTCCTCCAGAAGCTCCCGACTCCATAGAAGGATGTCCTGCCCGTAGATGCGCCGCGCGCCCTCCGACCAATCCCGGTAGATGACAACCGGGGCAGGCCCGCTCCTCCCCTGCCGGTTCACCCGCCCCATCCGTTGCACCAGGGCATCTACTGGCGCGATCTCCGTGATCAACGCGTCGTAGGAGATATCCAGGCTTACTTCCACCACCTGGGTGGCGATGAAGATCATGCCGGGCTCAGGCTGCCGGACTTCCTCCTCTTTTCGTGTCCGATCCAGGAGGGTAAATCGGGAATGAAGCAGAGAGCAGTGGGGCCATCGGTGCTCCTCCCGGAGCCGTCGGTAGAGGTGTTGGGCGTCCCGCACCGTGTTGGCCACGATCAGAACGGTTTTCCCTTCCCGCGCCAGATCGAGGGCGGCTTCAAGCCCGAGCTCCATCAGCTTCCCCTCGCGAAGCTCGATGCGGTGGCGGCGTCGCTCCCAGAGGGCGGGCTCCGCCTCCACCGGCTTCTCCCGATCCAGACGGGGGAAGAGCCGGAGGAGGGAATCGGGAAGGGTGGCGCTGGCCAGGGCCAGGCGAGCGGGGGGTTCCTGCTCCAGGGCTTCGAGGAGCAGTCCCAGGGTATAGGGCTCGTAAGCGTGAACCTCGTCCAGGATCAACGTGGCACCCCGGGCGAGGCTTCGCCGCTCCTCCCAATGTCGCCCGTGAAGATGCGCCAGGAGATATTGATCTAACGTGGCGACGGTCACCGGCCTCGCGAAGACCGAGCCGAAAAGCCGGAGGTCCAGCGGATCCTCCTCCGATTCCCGACGGAGCATATAGCTGGCCCGGCCATGGGAGAGGCCCACCGGATCATCTCCGTAGATCTCGCGCAGGCGTCGCCACATCGCATTGGTAGTGGCCTGGGTAGGCAGGAGATAGAGGATCCGTTCCGCATCGCCGGCCCATAGCAATAGGGCTTCCGTCTTGCCTGTGCCGGTGGGAGCTCGGAGCACGAAGGTGTCCCGACTTGCCGCCGATCGGGCATCCTGCTGAAATTTGTTGAGCGTATGCCCTTTGTTCTTAAGGTATTGCTCTACGGCGGATGCCTTGACGCTTCGGAACAGCATGAAGGGTTGAGGGCTCTTCGCCGAAGCCAGCCAGTCGGCGAGATGGAGGACCGTCTTCACCCGGGCGAAATCCTCAGGGGGCAGGCGCTGCAGGATCCCCCGAAGCGTGCGGGTCTCGTTCCCGAAGCGCAAGGGATGATCCAGAAGGGCGACCGGCGACTGGCTGGCGAGAACCCTGGAGGCGTCTTCGAAGCCCTTCATTGGGGGAAGCCCTTCCACATCGTGACGATGAAGGATCTCCCATAGCATGCGGAGGAGATCGGCGAGGGCGTCCCAGTCGTATTCAGGGAAGGTCTCATAGCCTTTATAGAGCTCCGGATCCAGCGGGGAATGGTGGGAGAGCACGGCGGCGGTGGCCTCATACCTGCGGAACCCTCCCTCCGGGTTTGTGAATCCCATCCCTTCGGCCGCGAGCACGAAGGGGAGGGAGGCCAGGGCATGTGGGTAGGCGGCGGCCTTCTTCTGACGGGCGATCTGCCGCAAGCGTTCCTGTTCCCGATCGGGCGCTCCACGTCTTTCGGCTTCCTGAGCCGCGCGAACGGCCTGCATATAGTCCTGAAAGCTTCGGGTCGCCTTCCCGATATCGTGCATGGCGCACGCCAGAAGCGCCTTGGATCGGAGGAAAGCGGGAAGCCGCATGCGCTCGGCGATCTCCGCTCCCAGCCGGGTGACTTCCTCTAAATGGGCGAGGAGGGGGACGTCCGGCTTGGCGAGGAGTTCAGCCATGTGAAGTTCCTCCCTTCCCATCGGAGCGCTGGCACCCCGGGCACTTCGAGCTCCAGGCCTGTGGGGAGAAAAGTAAGCGGGGTAATGCGATCGGGGTGCCGGATGCCTTTCGCGTCCACCCGGAAGCGGAGGGGAAGCCTCTCCACAACAGGCGGCTCGAGGAGGGCGCCGGGGCTGAGGATCGGCCGTGCGCCGGGCGTTTCTCGGAGGTCCACCGGCAGGATTGTGCCTCGGAAGCGCGGCTCTCCCGGCGTGGCCTCTCCCCATCGGATCGATTCCATCAGCAGGAGCTCATCCTCGCGCCCGAGGGAGAGGGGATAAGCGGGATCCTGGAAAGCTTCCTCCAGCCTGCGCAGCAGGTCCTCCGGCCCTCCGTAGATCAGGGTGTATCGCACAAAGAAGAGCAGCTCGCGGAAATAGGGGGAGCGCTCGGCGATCTTGCCGGACTTGATCTTGAGCACGGTCCACATGTCGCGGGCGCGGCCGGGGGCGCGGTTGGGCTCCTCCTGTTTCCATTCTTCCATCCATACGGAGACTTTGAGCTCGCGCACCGGGCTGTCCGGCGCCCAGAGCTCTCGATCTGAAAGCCCCAGGGCCGCGCCCGCGATGCCCAGAAGCGTAGTAGGCGGCGGCATGGGAAGCGTCCGCTGGTAGTTGTGGTCCAGTGGCCGTCGGAAGGAGGCCACCGGCGCCCGAACGGTCACAAGGAGGATCCGCTCCATAGCGCGCTCACATCTTCCTGGGCTTTCTTCAAAGCGTTATGGACGGTGAGGACAGGCCCATAGGGTTGAAGGGCTTGCCGGATCTCGTCTTCGTTCCCGAAGATGCCGGGCTCCATGCCGAAGATCACATGTTCCCGATAAGAGGCGAACTTTTCCAGCGCGTTCACCAGCGGGATCAGGTCCAGGATGTATTGACCATCCTCATAGCGGGCCGAGAGCGCCTCCAGGAAAACGGGGTGCTTGACGCGGAGCCGCGCGTAGGCGAGGAACTTCGGAGAGAGATCCGCCAGCATTCGCGCCGTGCGCCCACCGCCCCAGAGGAGGTTGAGCGCTTCGAGAAGCGTCCGGATGCGCTTTTTCTTTTCCTCGGGGGCAAGCTCTGCGACAAACCCGCTGAGCGGCGCGGACAGGTTTTGGATCACCACGCCGGGATATAATTGCAACTCTTGCTTCTTTTGCTCATCGCGCTGGCTTTCTTCTTTCTCTCGCTCAGATTCTTTCTCTTTCGAGCTCGGCTGGATCAGCTCATACCGACTCCTCCACCTGCTTACCCGGTCCAGCTCAATGAGCACTGTGCCCTTGAAGAGGTTCGCGTAGATCTCCGTCTCGAACATGTTCCCGCCGGCGGCCATCGCTTGCCCGAAGCGTTCAAAGGAGCGGGTGCCCAGGTCCCGGTCGCCCTGGAAGGGAAAGAGCCCCACTGCTGCCGACACGCGCACCGGGGAGGTCCGCCGTCGTCCGCCGGAGGGATCCAGGTAGCCGAACAGATCCTCGTCGATGAACTCCCATGGGCGCACGGGTGGGGTGACCTCCTGTCCGCTGACCTGGGCGAAGGGCTCGGAGAGCGGATACCCCAACTCCTCCAGCCGGTCCCGAAGCATGCGCCGGATCGCCTGACCGGAGATATAGGGAATGGTGCTTCCGTCCGGAAGGGTGATCTTCTTGGTGACCACCACGTTCCCTTCGGTGTGGGAAGCGTTGACGTTGGCCGCCGAAACTTTGGCCAGATATCCGATGACGATGGCTTTGCTCATGGTTAAGCCTCCTCAATCTGGGCTCGTTCCGGCTGGGGTGCGTTCTTGCGCAGGAATGCGTTCATCGCGTAGATGGAGAGGAGCGTTTTCACCCGCACCCATGGGACGCCGGCGATGCGCTCGCCTTTTTCGATGCGCAGGATCGCCTCCGGGATTGTGATTTCGAGCCGAAACTGGGCGTCGTTCAGCACCCGGTAGAAGTCTTCCGGGTTTTTGGCGTTGCGTAGAGCGTAGAGAAGCCCCATCTCGTTGCGCGCCTGGGCTGCCGTGCCCAGGGAATGCCCGAAGCCTGCCAGGACGCGCTGGAATTGTTCGTCCATGCCAAACACCTCCTTCAGGTATTGGTTGAGGATCTCGATAGTCCCCCACACCAGCGGCCGGGGGTTTTTCTCTCGGGCCCGCGCTTCAAAAAGGAATTGCTCGATGAACGGCGAGGGATCGTTGAACTCCAGCACGGCCCACGCGATGCGGTCTCGCCAGATGGTCTC
>JAGHYO010000220.1 GCA_017743605.1 Thermoflexus sp.
AGATGTGTATAAGAGACAGCCGATCCCCTGGTCGATCTCATCGAAGATCAGCGTGGGCACCGGGTCTGCCCGGGCCAGGGCCACCTTGAGGGCCAGCATCAGGCGGGAGGTCTCCCCCCCAGAGGCGATGCGGGCCAGGGGCCGCAACCCCTCGCCGATGTTAGGGGCGATGAGAAAGGTCACCTGGTCCAGCCCAGTGGCGTCGAAGGCCCAGCGCGCCCCGTTCGCATAGGCCCCTTCCTCATCCGGTGTCCGCTCCAGGGCCACGGCGAACCGCGCCCCGGCCATCCGCAGATCCTCCAGCTGAGCCTCCACCGCCCGGGCCAGCTGTTCCGCGGCATCTCGGCGCCGTCGGGAGAGGGCCTCGCCGAGCTCGCCGATCTCCCGCAGCAACCGCTCCGCCTCCTCCTCCAGGGCGGCCAGCCGCTCCTCAGCGTGGGTCAGTTTCTCCAGCTCTTGCCGGGCCCGCTGGGCGTAGGCCAGGATCTCCGCCACCGTGTCCCCGTATTTGCGCTGCAGGCGCCGGATCAGGTCCAGGCGCTCCTCGATCTGAACCAGACGCCGCGGGTTGAACTCGATTCGTTCCCGATAATCCCGGACCGTGCGGGCGAGATCTTCCACCTGGGCGCTCAGGCCTTCCATCGCCTCGAGATAGGGCTGGAAGAAGCGGTCGATGCGGGCCAGGGCCTGCAAGGCCCGCGCGGCCTCGCTGAGGCGGTCCAGGGCGGAGGGGGCTTCGTCCTCTCCCTCATAGAGGGCCCGATCGACGGCGTCGGTCAGATGAGCCAGCTGTTCGGCGTTGGCCAAGCGGTTGCGCTCATGGAGCAGCGTCTCCTCCTCCCCCTCCCGCAGCCGCGCGGCCTCGATCTCCTCGATCTGGAACCGTAACAGATCCATGCGCCGCGCCTTCTCCCGCTCATCCTGGCGCAGCTGCTCGATCTCCCGGCGCATCGCGCGCCAGCGGGCCACCCGCTCCGCCAGGGCCGCCCGCAGCTCGCCTGCCCCCGCGTAGCGATCTAGGAGCTCCAGCTGCTCCCGGGCCCGCAGCAGCGAGAGGTGCTCCGTCTGCCCGTGGATGTCCACCAGGATCTGGCCGATCTCCCTGAGCACATGCACAGGCACCAGCCGCCCGTTCACCCGGGCCACATGGCGCCCGCCCTGCCGGATCTCCCGGCTCAGGACCAGCTCTGAGGCCGCTCCTTCCTCCTGCAACCCGTGTTCGTCCAGGAGGGGGGCCAGCAGCGCGGCGGTCGCCTCATCGACCTGGAAGAGGCCCTCGACGAGGGCCCGCTCCGCCCCAGCGCGGATCATCTCCGCGTCCGCCCGTCCGCCCACCAGCACGGCCACCGCGTCGACCAGGAGGGATTTGCCCGCCCCGGTCTCCCCGGTGAGGACGTTCAGCCCCGGCTCCAGCCGCAGCGCCACTTCATCAATGATGGCGAAATCCCGCACGTGGAGCTCCACCAGCATCCCACCCTCCGCTCCGAAGCCTTACCGCCAGAACCGCAGGTAACCGATCACCGTGCTGATGGCCAAGGCCAGATACACCCCATCCCAGAGGGCGCGCGCGAGAAAAAAAGGAGAGGAGAGCCAGAGAGGGAGGCGCAGCAGGAGCAAGCTGACGGCCAGACCGCCGCTGGTGATGAGCCAGATCCAGCGCCCGCGGCGCCGCCCGATCAGGCGATGCACCGCTCCCGCGGTGAGGCTCCCTACCAGCGGCCCGACGAAGA
Source organism: Thermoflexus sp. (assembly GCA_017743605.1). Taxonomy (GTDB): domain Bacteria; phylum Chloroflexota; class Anaerolineae; order Thermoflexales; family Thermoflexaceae; genus Thermoflexus. Next base: position 1,731 of record JAGHYO010000220.1, read on the forward strand.
TCGACCAGAAGCCCAGGACGGCGACCAGCGGGGCGGCGATCAGGCCGATGGCCAGGGCCACCGCCGCCGCGATCCCGTAATCCAGGGGGCGGGCGTTGAAGAAGAGGGCCTGATGGCTTGCCACGCACTCCCGGCAGCGATAGCCCACCGGCGTCTGCACCGCGCAACGGACGCAGATCGGCCGCCCGCAGCGGTTGCACCGCAGTGTGGTGGGGACGTTCGGATGGCAAGCGCAGAACAGGGTCTCCTCCTTCGCCATTCCTCACCTCCCGCGCGGAGAGCGCTCCCCTGCGCGCGGAACTTTCCCCTAATTATTATCCTAATCCCAACAGAAAACCGGACCAAAGGGCCCGCGCGACAAGCATCCGGGCCGCCTTAGCCGATCCAGACCGCCCCAACCCCGGCCAGGAGGGCGCCAGCTAGGGCGGCCAGGGCGTTCACCCCATCGTTGGTCAGCCACGGCCACCCTCGCCACCGCCGGGCGCGCTGGCCGCAGCTGTGCACCGGGCGCTCGGTCTCCTTGCCGCAACGGTCGCACCAGTGGATCCCCTGGATTGTGGCCCCCAGCAGGCTGTCGAACAGGGCAGCAAGGAGGCCGGCCATGCCCACAAAGAAGGCGTGTCCCAGGGATCCCCCAACCGGGCTCAAGAGGAGGGCGAGGAACCCGATCCCTAGCGCCCCGATCCCCGCGGCAGCCGTCCCCTCCAGGGAGATCGCCCCAGAGGTGCCCGGAGGAACAGGCCGTCCGTCCAGAATCCGTCGGGGCAGGCGCGGGCTGAGCAGTCCGACCTCGGTGGCCCAGGTGTCCGCGGTGGCCGCGGCGAGGCTCCCGGCGAAGGCCCACCAGAGGGCTGGGTAAGAGGAAAGCGCCCAGAGCAGCGCAAGGAGGGCGCCCGCGCCGCCGTTGGCCAGGGCCTGGCCCAGATCCCGGCGCCCCCCTTTGGCAAACTCCTGCGCAACTCCCGCCTTCCGGCCTGCTCGATAGTGGGTGAGGGCGGAGGAAGAGATGAAAAAGGCCAGCAACAGGAAGGCCCACGGCCAGCCCCCGAATCCGAACACCGCCGTGCCCACCAGGACGGCGCCCAGCCATCCGCTGCGATCCAGGGCCTCCAGCCGATAGGCCACCCCGCCGATCCCGAAGCTCAGCACCAGGCCCAGGGCCAGCCGCGCGGGGATCCCCTCCACGCTTCCCTCCTTCGTGCCGCCGTGCCGCGCTCTCCATCCCCTCATGCCAGTGTAAGCCGGATCCCCGTCCCTGCCATGAGGAGCGGGGACGGAGGGCAGCGGCTGCCCGGATGTGGCAGCACCTGGGCGGGGACGCTAAGATAATAGAGATCGCGTACGGATCCGCATCAGAGGACCACGAAGTCCCGTGGCTTCATCAGCTAATGGGACAGCGAGCCCGGAAAAGCCGGAAAGGAGGAGGCATCCATGCTGTTCAAGCGCAGGATCCAGGAAGAAACCGCTCGCGCGGCACGGCGCCTGCCGCCCGGGCAGGTGCTCACTGAAAAGTTCCCAGTGCTGCATTACGGCCCGATCCCCCGGTTTGACCCAGCCACATGGGATTTCCGCGTCTTCGGGCTGGTGGAGGAGGAGCGACGGTGGACCTGGGAGGAGTTCCAGCAGCTGCCCCGCACCACCATCACTGTGGACGTCCACTGCGTCACCGGGTGGAGCAAGCTGGACACCACCTGGAGCGGCGTGGCCTTCCGGGATCTTTTGCGGTTCATCCAGGTGAAGCCCGAGGCCCGTTACGTAATGGCCCACTGTGAATACGGCTTCACGGCCAACGTTCCCATGGAATACATGGAAGACGCCCTCCTGGCTACCCATTACAGTGGGGAGCCCCTGACCCCTGAGCACGGCTATCCGCTTCGCCTGCTCGTCCCCCGCCTGTACTTCTGGAAGAGCGCCAAGTGGCTCCGGGCCCTGGAGTTCATGGCCCAGGATCGCCCCGGGTTCTGGGAGCAGGCGGGCTATCACCTGCGCGGGGATCCGTGGCGGGAGGAACGTTACCGGGAAGGATGGTGAAGGGGGGAGGAGGTCCCACGTGAGCCCAAGCGCCTCAGTGCAGCGTGAGATCGATGCCCTATTCGATACGTTCTTAGGCCTGGGGATACGCTGCCACGGGCCCGATGAGATCCGAGACCTATCTGCGCGAATTCCCCGATTGGATCGAGGTCATCCCTTAAGTGGTTTAGGTTCAGGGGATCCGGGAGATCCGTAAATTTCCGGAGGAACCGCAGCCGCGTCTTAGGGTCAGAAGGAGCCCTGGGCGAGACCGCTACCTGGCCCTCTATTTCGCGGGATGTGTTCCTGCCCGATGGGTCTCCCAGGATTGGGATTACGCCTTCTGCGGAAGGATGGATCTCCTTGCGAAGGTCGCGGAAATCGATATCCTCAAGCGCCGTTGGGTCCGGAAGGTATGGTTGATTTTTAGGGGGTTCCTGCCTCTGGGAGAGGAAAAACATGAGGAAGGGGAAACTGATTCCCCTCGACGGGGAGAGACTTTTGGAAGGATCCCTGCTCGGGACGCGATCGGCACGGCGGAGGATGTGGCCCGGGAGCTCTCGCCTGAGGGGGAATCCTGAGATCCGGAGGAGAAACTGATGCGTACCTATGCATATGGATATCCACGCCTGGGGCGCAAGCGGGAATACAAGACCCTGATCGAAGGCTTCTGGCAGGGGAAGGTCCCCGAGGCCGAGCTGACGGCCAGCCTGGAAGCCTTAGAGGAGGAACGCCTCGCCGCCTACCGTCATTTCGTCGACCGGTTTCCCGTCGGCGAGATGTCCCTCTACGACCCGATGCTGGACACAGCCCTGATGCTGGGCCTTTGCCCGAACAGCGGCCGGCCGGAGGATTACTTCGCCC
>JAGHYO010000221.1 GCA_017743605.1 Thermoflexus sp.
ATCCCCACCTCCCAGCGGCCGTCGGCGGACAGACGAAGCCGATCTCCGAGGCCGAGCAGCCGGATGAGCTCGGGAGCGGCCGTGGGAGCCGGCGTCGCAGTGGGGAGCTGTGTCGGGGAGGGCCAAGCCCCGGGCGCGGAGGTCGCGGGCCGATCCGGGGATGCCCCTATGCATCCTCCCAGCAACCCCAAAAAGCTCAGCATCAGGAGAATTCGGAGAAGAGGTGTTTTCATCATGGCTGTCCCCTTAGGAGAATTGCCTTCAGGCCCCGCATCGTAAGGGAGCCATCGTTCGCTCATCGCTTCCCCCCGCTTGCGGTGCGGAATCGGCACCGGCCGGGGAGGGGCGGGAGCGGTTCCTCGGCCCCTCCCGCACGCCCCCAGCGTCAGGGCCATTGTCCCACATCCATCCCCATCGCTTCCACCATCCCACCCGTATCCTCCAGCTCCTCGAATCGGGATTAGACATTGTCTTACTACGGAAAAATTCGAAAGCTCTCTAAAATGTGCGTCATCACATCTTTGCATTCTGCGATCAATGTTTCTCGATCGGATTGGTCCTCCTGACTGAGCGCGCAGCCCAGCCATAAGGAATACCCGTAGCGAGGGCCTGAGATGTGGGCGGAGAAAGTGAACAGGGATGGTGCCGATTCTCCGCCTTCTCCGGAAGAAACCCAGGCCGGCCTGCCGGCGATCGTGATCGGGGTCATCCCGGTGAGGTCCGGTGGATGCTCCAACGGGAGAACCCCAAAATCCAGCTTCATCCAGCGATTGGGAGGAGGGCAACCGGGGGAGGGTTCGGATAAAAGCGGCGCGCTGGAGAAGCGCCGCCGGTCCGGGGTGCTGTGCGGATCCTCATACCACCCGGATGGCACCTCAAAGGAATATCGATACCAATCGCTGTGAACGCGCCGCCAGGTGATGGGCCCGGGGGTCGGCGTAGGGACCGGAACACATGGGTTCTTTTCCTTGATCGCTACGCCTTTCAAGATGTGCGCCCAGATTTGCCGGCAGAGAGTCTGGAACCTCGCTCTCCCTGCCTCATCCGCACCGGTGGGTGGGGCGCAGCCAAAAGAAAGCGTGTAACGAGAGGCTGAAGTTCCATAGATGAAGAGCGTGGCCTGCCATGTGAAGGGCATTGCAGCAGAGCCCTCCACTTCACGAACCCATGCGGTTTGCCCTGAAACAGTGATCAGTTGCGCTTCGTGCAGATCCGGCAAGGGCGCCTCCGCCCTCATCGCATACACCGTTAAAGCCATCAGGCCGGTGGGGAAAACCGGCTGAGGCGAAGACAAAAGATGCGCGGCGTCTTTCTCGGTTGCCACAGCGCTCAAGAGCACGGCACCCGGCATCGAGATGGGCCAGCTTTCCTGAATCCAATACCAGTTGCTGGGTGCCTTCCAGGAAATCCCATAAGTGGGATCGCTTACATAGAGCCATTCAGCTGGCATATCTGCGGGCTGGGGGAAGGGAGTAGGGGTTCCCTGAGGATGCACAGGGGATGCCCCGTGCAACTCAGAAGGCTGGGCTCCGAGCGCCAATGCGTCGGTTGGCGTGGGAGGAGGGGCCGCTGGGGAGCGCACGGAGATCCCACAGCCGGCTATCCCCAGGCTCAGCAAGCCAAGAAGAAAGAAGCAAATTTTCCCTCGCATGTTCACCTTCTCTTGTTGCGCCTTGTGGTTACACCCGTTACATCCGAACATCCTGCTCCCTGCTCATGCCCTTACAGGGGAGGAGGACGGGGCCCCAGCCAAAGTGAGCTGTGTCACCCGCAACGCCTGCGCCGGGCCTAAGACCTGCACGAGACGCGCCCGTAGCGAAAGGCCCGCCAAGACCCACACCCGCTCCCCCTCGACCTCAACGAGCATCAACCCCCACTGCCAGTTGGGATGAGCCTGGTTCCGCATCGCCTGGACCTCGGGCTCCCGTAGCGACCGCACTCCCAGCCGCCCGCCGCTGAGGGTTTCCACCTCCCGCGCCAGGGCGGCGCATATGGAACGTCCCGCATCCTACAGCAGCCATCGTTCGGTCCTCGCTTCCCCTCCGCTCGGATCAGCCTTCGGTTTTCATTCGATCCAGCCGGCAGGAGCCGTGGTCCTCCAAAAAGGAGGACACAGAGTGGCCATCCGGGTTCCCGGCCCCGGGTGGCCGGGAACCCGGCGACCTCCCTCTCCGCCTTTCCGCCCGCCATCCGCACAACGCCGCCATTCGGGTAGGCTCAGCGCAGGGACCAGAGGCGCACGGTTCCATCCAGAGATCCGGAGGCCAGCGTTCGGCCATCGGGGGAGGTCTTGAGGGCGAGGATGGCGTCCGTGTGGCCTTCCAGGATCTGGAGCAGCGCCCCATCGGGCACCCGCCAGATTTTCACGGTTCCCTCTCCACCGCCTGAGGCCAGCCAGGCTCCTCCCGACCCGAAGGCCAGGCGGAGCACCGCCGCGGTGTCCGCCGCCCAGCGCGCGAGGAGCCGTCCGGTAGCCACGGAATACAGGGCGATCCAGGGGCCGTCGAGGCCGCCCTCCGCGACGGCCAGCCACTCGCCCGCCTCCGAGAGGGCCAGCGCTTCGATCGGCTTTCCGGTTCCCGGCTTCACGCGCTGCCTCAGGGCGCCATCCGGGACCTGCCATACCCCGATTTCCCGGCCGTCGGAGGCGGCCACCCAATTGCCATCCGGCGAGAAGGTCACCAGAGGAAGGACCTTCCCGGAAAGTCCATCCAGCCGGCGCAGGGCTTGCCCATCCGCGCGGCGGAGGATCCGAAGACCGCCTGTCGGATCGCTCAGAGCAAGGGCTTCACCATCGGGGGAGAAAACAGCCGTGCCACCTCCCGGCATCCGGAGCACGCGCTCTCCATCCATCGTCCGCCAGATCCCCCACCCGCCCTCTCCGAGCTCACCAGGATCGGGAGCCAGCAGCCAGCGTCCATCGGGGGAAAGCGCGAGGGCTCCCAGCGGCTCCGCCGGCAGGGTCAGGCGCTGCACCCGCCGGGCCGTGGGGCCGATGGCCTCCCAGAGCGACACGATCCAGTGAGGGGCGTCGAGGGGTCGCTGGCTGTAGGTCGCGATCCACAGGCGATCTTCTCCGAAGGCCAGGTCCAGCACCGGCTCCAGATATCCCTCCCAGCGGCCTTCCTGCGTCCCTTCCGGGAGACGCCGGATCTCCAGGATGCCGCCGGCGTGGGCAATGGCCAGCTGCAAGTCCTTGGGGGCAAAGGCCAGTCCCACCACGGCGCCCTCTCCCATCTCGTGCCTCCATCGGAGGCGCTCCCCGGCTCCTTCCCAGACGGCCACTGTCCCTCCTTCGGTGCCGGCTGCCAACCATCGCCCATCCGGCGAGAAGGCCAGACGACGGATCATCCCCCGGCCGCCGATGAGAAGCTTCCTGCGGAGTTGTCCATCGCGCCCGGAATACAGATGCACCTCCCCTCCGATCCCGATCGCCAGCCACGCGCCATCCGGGGAGAGGGCGAAGGTCCTGGCCCCCTCCCCCGGTGGGAGGGCCCATGCCACCCGGCGGATCCCCACTCCGTCTGCGATCCGTCGCCATTCCCCCTCCGATGGACCTGCCAGAATCAGCGTCTCCCCATCGGGGGCGAAGGCGACCCATCCGGCCCCGGGCGCAAAGATTTTCCCCAGCTCGTCACCTTCGGGGACGCGAATCCGGCGCACGGCGTTCGAAACGGTCCAGGCCAGCTGACGGCCATCTGGGGAGAAAGCCAGGGTGGGGGATTCCAAAGCGGGATCGATGGCGTCGGGGAGGACCCGAATTCGCTCGATTCCCTGACCCCTATGGGCCCACAGCCACAGGTCCCGGCCCACCAGGGCGGCCAGCCAGCGGCCATCCGAGGAGAGGGCCAGGGCTTTCAGCCGGGCCGGAAGAGGTTGCTGCCACACCCCTTCGCCGGTCTTCGACGCGAGGCCCTCCAGGCCCTTCGCAGTCCCAACAATCAGCCGGGGCCCCTCCGGGCTCCAGGCGATCTCCTGCAGGATGCCCTTGCCGATCACCCGCTCCAGCTGGAACCCCGGAAAGGCTCGCAGGGGCTCCCGGGTTGGCAGAGGAGAAGACGGAGCTACGGGGCTCTCCTCGCGCCCAGGAGATTGGAAACCTTCAGAAGGAGGAGCAGAAGGTGAGGCTGAAGATGCACAGGCGAGCATTCCGCTTAAACAGACCCAGCAAAGAATCAAAAGAAATTTCCAGCGCATTTCTATATCTCTCCATTATATTTATGGGACAGTTTTTGTGGGACATGGTATAGAATAATCAAATCGATAAATAGGTGTCGTGCCTCCAGTAACTATTTGCCCGCAGTATAGAGAAACACGAGTTCCTCCCGTCCTTTCCATGTGCGTGTGAGGGCCTGTATAGCAGCAACCGGACGAGCAACCACAAGGAGCACAACATGATCCTTGAGGTGTTTGACCGAGGAGTAACGGGCCACTCACGACATGCCATCCATCAGGAGCCTCTTTAGATTTATCCGGATCATTGTAAGGAATATAATCCACATGCCCAAACCAAACAGAACCCACATAACAACCTTCA
>JAGHYO010000222.1 GCA_017743605.1 Thermoflexus sp.
ATGTGTATAAGAGACAGGATCAGCGAGGGGGTGCCGGGGTTCTGGCTGGAGGCCGGGTGGCTGTTCCAAACCCCCCTGCCCCCCGTGGCGGAATGTTTACAGGTCATCCTGGAGGTACCTGGGGTGTGAGAGGACGCCGCCGGGTGTTCTACAGGGTGAGTCCGGTACGGACGTAAACCCTGTGGGGATCCTCATCCTCAAAGGGCTGCCGAGCTGATCCCGATGGCTGACCTCCTCGCTTCCAGAGGCGCTTCAGACCTCCGGCGAGAGAAGCCTCTGCACTTTCGTCCCGGTTGTAGCCCAGTCTGATCGGGCCCGACCGCTTGGGACATATCCCTCTGCCTCTGGGTGCGTCCCAATTCTGTCGGGTTGGGCGGGTGAGAGCCATGAGGGATGGGCGAGGGCATCCTCCTCGCCTACCCAGGCGGGCCTATTGTGAGCAGGTGGCCTACGCCTGCCTGGGTTTCCAACGATCCTGGGACACACCCTCCGCCCCCGCCGATCTTGACATAGCCCATGCCCTCAAGGTAAAATGAAATGCGCTTGTGGGGCCGTAGCTCAGCTGGGAGAGCGCTCCTCTCGCACGGGAGAGGTCGCCGGTTCGAATCCGGTCGGCTCCACCTTATGCTAAAGCAGCAAGCACGCCTGCATCAGAGAATCCACAAGGGGGGACAACGAGGCTGCCCTTGTGCACGGATGGCTCGAGCAGAATCGAGATATTTCTATGGGCCCGTAGCGCAGCTGGGAGCGCGCCGCCGTGGCACGGCGGAGGTCACGGGTTCGAATCCCGTCGGGTCCACCTGGTCCGAGGGCGCGGAAGCGCGCTCGTTTTTATCCGTGGCGAGGGTTCGCCCAAAAAATCTTTCGTACGTGCTTGCTCCGATGGGCGATGATGCCCAAAAAGCGCCTTCAGGCCGACCGCCTTCGACGCTTCCCCCATGTGAACCTTGCGTGAGTTTCTTGGCTTCAAGCGCTGGGACATGGCGTATCACGGGGGCGGCTGAAGCGCAGGCCGTTGGGAAGGGGCATCGTAAAGGCGAGGAAGGGGAGTAGTAGGCCATCCTCCAGCGAGCGGCCGGCCGGTGCAAGGCCGCACGGCCTCTGAGGAGGGCCAGCGGGGTAAGGGGCGCCCAGGTCGGTCCCCGATTCCGGGCGGTTCCTGACAGAAGCCCCCGAAGGCTGAACTCGCCCCAGAGCTGCTGGGGTGAACGCGGATCCGGCGTGTAGCCCCAGCCGAGTTGCGCCCGTTACCGCGCCAGAGCGCATCGGGAATGCAGATCTCGCGCTCCCGGTGAACCAGGGTGGGACCGCGGAGGAGCTCCCCTTCGTCCCTGACGGAGGGGGGCTCTTTTGTTACAGACATTGTCCGGAGGATCCCCCGATCATTGAGGAGGGGGCGAGATGACTGTGATGGCCCGTGCGGCGGCCGGCGTGGTGGCTGCGTATGTGATCCAGCAAGCCGCCCATCAGCCCTTCCATCGGGGCCCGGCGGGCTTGGCCGCCCTGCTCAGCGGGCTGCCTGACCCAGACCTCCTGCGGGGCTGGTGGCGTCGGCGTCAAGCTGGGGGTGAAGGCCACAACCCCCACCACGCTCTCTGGACTCACACTCCACTGTTCTCGGGGATCTGGAGTCTTCTCCGGGCCCGTACTTTCCACGTGCCGGTCGCTCTGGTGCTCGGGCTGGCCCTCAAGCACCTGCTGCCGAACAGTGCGGGGAACGACGATGGGATCCGGTGGCTGTGGCCGCAGCGGCGGCGGCCGCATCCCCTCTGGCCTCGCGATCTCCACGCCGCTGGGGCGCGGAGGCTGGCCTTCCACCAGCGCGATTACCGGCAGCGTCTCTTCCTTGTCCTGGAGTTCTCCTTGCTGCTACTGGCTATGGCGATCGTGGCCCATGTGCAGGGCTCTATACCCTGAGCAGGAGGACCTCGATGGCGCCGAGAAGCGACTGGATCTGGTGGAACGGGCATTTGGTTCCATGGGATGGGGCCACCGTCCACGTGACGGCGCACGCCCTCCACTACGGGACCAGTGTCTTCGAGGGGATCCGGGCGTATGAAACGCCACAGGGGCCGGCGATCTTCCGGCTGTACCCTCATCTGGCCCGCATGTTCTTTTCCGCCCGGCTCCTGCGCATCGAGATCCCTTACACGCCGGAACGACTGGCCGAGGCGGTGGTGGAGACGGTGCGCGCTAACGGCCACGCCTCCTGCTACATCCGCCCCCTGGTCTTCCGGGGAGCGGGTGCCCTGGGGGTCGACGGCCGCTCCTGCCCGGTGGAAGTGGTCATCATCACCTTCGAATGGGGGAAGTATCTGGGCCAGGATGCCCTGGAGAAAGGCGTGGATGTCGTCGTCTCCTCCTGGCGGCGCATGGCGCCGGACACTTTCCCTTCCCTAGGGAAGATCGGCGGCCAGTATGTGAACTCGCAGTTTGCCGCCATGGAGGCCCATGACCTGGGCTATGCCGAGGCGATCATGCTGGATGCTTACGGCTACGTAGCGGAGGGGAGCGGGGAGAACCTTTTCCTAGTGAAGGATGGGGTGATCTACACGCCGCCTCTTCACAACTCGATCCTGCTTGGGATCACCCGCGACACCGTGCTCACCCTGGCCCGGGAGCAGGGCCTGGAGGTCCGGGAGCAACCGATCCCTCGGGAGTGGCTCTATGCTGCCGACGAGCTCTTCATGACTGGGACGGCGGCGGAGATCACCCCGGTGCGCTCGGTGGACCGCCTCCGCATCGGCTGCGGGGAGCCGGGGCCCATCACCCGGCGCCTGCAGGAACGGTTCTTTGCTATCGTGACCGGCCAGGCGCCGGATCTTTATGGATGGCTGACCGTGGTGGATCGGAAGGGATGAGAGGAGGTGTGGGATGGGGCGCTATGATCCGCAGGCCATCGAGCCGAAGTGGCAACAGCGCTGGGAGGAGACCGGGATCTACCGGGCGGTCCGCGACCCAAGCCGCCCCAAGTTCTATTTCCTGACCATGTTCCCGTATCCCTCGGGTGACCTGCACATGGGCCACTGGTTTGCCATGGCCCCCAGCGACGCCGTCGCCCGCTACCTGCGCATGAAAGGCTACAACGTCCTCTTTCCCATCGGCTTCGACGCCTTCGGCCTGCCCGCGGAGAACGCGGCCATCAAGCACAACACTCACCCCAAGATCTGGACTTATGCCAACATCGAGCGGATGCGCCAGCAGCTGCGCCGCATGGGGGCCTCCTTTGACTGGACGCGAGAGGTCATCACCTGCGAGCCGGAATACTACAAATGGAACCAGTGGTTGTTCCTCCAGTTCTATAAGCGTGGGCTGGCCTACCGCAAACGCTCGGCGGTGGACTTCTGCCCGAAGTGCAACACTACCTTGGCCCGGGAGCAGGTGATCTCCCAGGACGGGGAGCGGGTCTGCGAGCGCTGCGGGACACCAGTGATCAAGAAGGAGCTGGAGCAGTGGTTCCTGCGCATCACCGCCTACGCCGATGAGCTCCTGGACCACAGCCGGCTGGACTGGCCGGAGCGGGTGTGCACGATGCAGAAGAACTGGATCGGCCGCAGCGAAGGCGCCGAGATCGTCTTCCCCACCGAGGGGGAGGACTCCATCGTGGTCTTCACCACCCGCCCGGACACCCTGTTCGGGGCCACGTTCGTCGTGCTGGCTCCTGAGCATCCCCTGGTGCCGAAGCTGACCGCGCCGGAGCGCCGCGCTGAGGTGGAGGCCTACATCCAGGAAGCGCAGCGCCGCACCGAGATCGAGCGGTTGTCCCTAGAGCGGGAGAAGACCGGCATCTTCATCGGCGCCTATGCCCGCCACCCGCTGACCGAAGAGCGATTGCCCATCTGGATCTCCGACTACGTGCTGATGGAATACGGGACCGGGGCAGTGATGGGCGTGCCCGCCCACGACCAGCGGGACTTCGAGTTCGCCACGAAGTTCAACTTGCCCATCCGGGTGGTGATCGCCCCGCCCGGCTGGCAGGGGGAGCCCCTGTCGGCCGCTTACGAGGGGCCCGGGACGATGGTGAACTCCGGTCCCTTCGACGGCCTGCCCAGCGAGGAGGGCAAGAAGGCCGTGGTGGCCGAGCTGGAGCGACGCGGCCTGGGCCGCCCCGCCGTCTCCTACCGCTTGCGGGACTGGTGCATCAGCCGCCAGCGCTACTGGGGCACCCCCATCCCCATCATCTACTGCCCGAAGTGCGGCACCGTCCCCGTGCCCGAGGATCAGCTGCCGGTGCTGCTGCCAGAGAGCGTCAACGTCTTGCCCACCGGCGAATCCCCCCTGAAATACCTGGAGGACTTCGTCCGGACGACGTGCCCTCAGTGTGGCGGCCCGGCCGAGCGAGAGACCGACACGATGGACACCTTTGTCGATTCCTCCTGGTATCAATACCGCTACCTGAGCCCCCACAGGGACGACGCGCCGTGGGATGAGGAAGAGGCCCGATGCTGGCTGCCGGTGGATCTCTACACCGGCGGCGTCGAGCACGCCACCATGCACCTGCTCTACACCCGGTTCT
>JAGHYO010000223.1 GCA_017743605.1 Thermoflexus sp.
CCTCGCCGCCTCCAGCGCAGCCCCCCACACCTCTCGAGCCCTCTCCAGATCCCCAGCACCCGCCCACGCCTCCGCAATCCTGAGCGGCGTCGTTACACGAAGCCACTCATCCTTAATCCCTCTTGCTACCTTCAGAGTGGCTTCCAACACCCCCTGAGCCCCCTCCCAATCCCCAGCATCCGCCTGCGCCCTTGCAATCCATAGCAGTTCCATTGCACGAAGCCCCTCATCCTCAATCTCCCTCGCCGCCTCCAGCTCAGCCGCCCACACCTCTCGAGCCCTCTGCCAATCTCCAGCACTTGCCCACGCCTCTGCAATCTCAAGCAGCGCCTTCACGCGATACCACCCATCCTCGATCTCCTTTGCCACCCCAAAAGCAGCATCCAACTCCCCAGCACCCACCTGTGCCTTCACGATCGCAACCAGTGCCTCCGCACGACACCACCGACCCTCGATCTCCTTCACCACGCCCAAAGCAGCCTCAAACTCCCCAGCACCTACCTGCGCCTTCACGATCTCAACCAGTGCCCCCGCACGACGCCACCCATCCTCTATCTCCTTCGCTACCCCCAAAGCAGCATCAAACTCCCCAGCACCCACCTGCGCCTTCACAATCGCAACCAGTGCCCCCGCACGACGCCACCCACGCTCAATCCCGCTTGCCACCTCCAGAGCCACCCTCAACACCTCTCGAGCCCCCTCTCGATCCCCAGCATCCGCCCGCGCTCTTGCAATCGCAGCCAGCGCCTCCGCAAGAAACTGCCCATCCTTAATCTCCTTCGCTACCCTCAAAGCAGCATCAAACTCCCCGGCACCCACATGCGCCCTCACAACCTCGAGCAGTGTCTGATCACGAAGCCACTCAGCCTCAATCCCCTTCGCCACTTCCCTGACAATCGCAAGGTGCCTGCGCTGTAAGAGCACCATGCACAGGTCTCGACGGGCTTTATCGCTCAGGAGGCGCCTCGACAGGTCGTTGAAGGCCTCCCGGCTCACATCCCATAAATGGCTCAGGAGATCGATGGCGCATTCGAGATGCCAGAAGGCCAGACGGGGCAACGGCTTTCCCATCAGCCGTTCCAGCACCCGGCGCGCCTCCTCCAGGCGGCCCGCGTCCTTCAGCTCCCACGCCAGCAAGAGGTGCCAGAGCGCCCCGCGCTCGGCCTCCAGCAGATCGGCCAGCCCCAGCGCGCGCTCCAGACGGCCCGCCCGCAAGGCATCAAGCGGGGACTCCTCACTTAGTGCTGCCACCTGCCGGGCGTGCATCAGCATCCACTCCGCCATCGCTCCGGGGTCGTCCCGCTCCGCAGCGGCCATCAGGGCCGCCCGGATCGTGCGCAGAGGCAGGTCCGGCTCCTCGGGGAACCTCTCCGCCTGCGCACGCCGGAAGGCCTCGTCCCGGGCCAGGGCATACAGATCGTCGTACTGCCCCTCGGCCCGCAGGTGCTCAGCGTAGTGGCGGAGGGCGTAGGGGCTGCGGCGCTCCCGCCAGCGGGCGCAGTGGGCCAGCAGGCTCTTCCGCTTCTCCTGGGCCTGGCGCCCCAGGACGCGCCGGAACTCGTCCGCCAGCAGGGGGTGGGCAAAGGCGTAGGTGTAGACGATGGAGGAGCCCTTGCGGTGGGATTCCTCGTGGGCCCGAACGGTGAACCAGCGGGTCACCTGCCAGGGCAGGCCTTCCAGCTCCAAAGCGTTCAACCCCGTCAGTGCCTCGACGTCCTCATCCGGCACCGGGCCGAGAGCCACCGAGAGCAGGGCGAAGAGCCCCTGCACCTCCCGTCGCCGATGCATCTCCTCCACCCGCGTCAGCAGGCGCCACTGCTCCTGCACGTATGTCCCGAACCCGCGGGGGCTGCGGTCCAGCACCGCCTCCACGCCTCGCCCTTCCTCGGCCGCCCGGACCATCTCGTCGGCCAGGAAACGCAGATAGAGCGGGAAACCGTCGGTTTTCTCGTCCACCCGGGCGACGAAGGCGTCGTCTTCCGCGAACCCGGCCAGCTTCCCATCGCCCACGCGCCGCAGATACTCCCGGATGGCCGCGCGGGGGAGACGGGTCAGGTGGAGGCGCTCCGCGCCCTCCGCCCAGGTCTGCAGAGGAGGCGGCGCCTCGCCCTCCCCGGCCCGGGCCGACGCAACGACAAACACCCCGTCGGGCAGACGGGAGGGGAAAGGCGGAGAGAAGGGCTGATCCGCCTCGTCCAGCCCGTCCAGCACGATGACCAGGGGCTCGTCGGGGCGCGCCCCGCGCTCCTTCATCATCCCAAAGATCGCATCGCGAAGGGCGCTCTCCTCGTTCGGCAACCCCTCCTCGTCGAGCTCGTGGTAAACGAACAGCTGCCGCAGCAGGTTGCGGTAGGCCTCGAGCACGGAACGGGTTTTGTCATCGCGGCGGCTGAAGAAATGATAGGCGATGAAACCGCCCTTCCCCTTCCGCTCCTTCACCCAGTTCGCCAGCAGGGCAGTCTTGCCGAAGCCGGCCGGCGCCGTGATCAGCAACCGGCCCGACCGATTCCCGGCAATCCAGGCGTCCAGCCGGGCCATCTCGGCTTCCCGCCCCACGAACAGGTCGGTGTGTTCGCCCAGCAGCTCCTCGACGCGGTCCGCCACCTCCCACCCTGCATACCGCTCCCAGATCGGGCGGCGACGGATCTCGCGCTGCAGGAGATCCACACCCGCGCGCATCTCCTGCCGCAGCGCCGCCAGCTCCTGTTCCAGCCTCTCGAACCACTCCTTCGCCAGCCTCGTCGACTCTGCGATCTGCCGCCAGCTGTCCAGCAGCTCCTCGAGCTTCAGGTCGATGCCGGCCAGCACTCGGGACTGGAAGATGGCGCGGACGCGCTCGTCGCGCATGAGCCGGTGGCTGAAGAGGGCGGCCATCAAGGGGAAGAGCTGCTCCTCCAGCTGCGGTCGGCAACACCCCGGCGCGCCTTCCTCCGCGGTCAGCTCGTTCAGGATCCGCCGCCGCAGCGCCTCTGCATGCCGGCGGATCTCATCCCCGCTGGGCTGAGCCACCAGCAGCTCGATCTCGCGGAAGGTCTGCAGGGGCGGCTCGACGTATTCCGACCTCTCGGCCTGCCGGATTCGTTCTTCGAGGTCCTTGACTTTGCGATCCAGCCATCTCTTCTCTTCGGAGGAGCACGAGGGCTGGGCGCGGCAATCCTTAGCGATGATGCGCTGGGCTTCAAGGTAGGAGAGCAGAACGGCTCGCTCCAGGTCGCGGTTGACCAGTCTGCCGCCGCCCTTCAGGCGCTCGTATATGCGCCGAAAGACTGAACAGAGAAGGGAGTCCGTGCGGCTGCCCAGGACGCCCCCTACGATCGCCCCCAGGACGTTGCCGCCGAACAGGGCATCCCCAATCAGCAGGTTCAGCAACACAAAGGATATGGCCTCCATAGTCCGTCATCTCCCCTCGCCCTTCGAGCGATCCCCCTGCGACCGTGAAGCCGATCCTTGCGCCGGGGCCGGCCCGCCCGGAGGCGACCGGGCGACCTGCATCCCAGGGAACGATCTCCGCGCCGATATCTATTATCTCATACCCGACTGTCATATCATACCCGAACATAACTATCTACCCATTTTGTAGGAACTGAGCCAAACTATAGCAGTGTTCAAGCTATGGCCGGGAATCGATTTGCGGTTGAGGCGAGTGGCTTCTCTGGAAGCTCAGGTTGCCTATCTCCAGGCAGAGAAGGCGCGCCCGGAAGCAGAGAAGGCTCGTCTGGCGGCGGAGAACGCCGAAGTGCGGCGTCGCTTGGGCTGGATGGCTAAAACAGCCACAAGCCACCTATCAGCGACGGGTATCGGAAGAAACCAGCCTGGGCCAGCTCTCCCCAAAGAGAAGAAGCCCTTTGGCGGGCAGCCGGGTCACAAAGGCCAAACGATGCGGCTGGCAGAGAGACCGAACCGCGTGGAGGTCCACCTGCCGGAACGCTGTGCTGTCTGTAGGCGGCCGATCTCTTCAGACGAACCCTACCCGGTGGTGGGCCGACGCCAGGTTTTTGACGGGCCCGAACCCCGGTTGGAAGTGACCGAACATCGGTTGGGTCAAATCGCGTGCCGTAGGCGGCATCAATGGGAGTTATCCTGCTGATGGGACCGCCAGCGTGCAATATGAGCCGGGGTGCGGGCATGGGTCACCAAACTGTTGGTGGATCACCCAATGCCCCTGGAACAGATTGGCTGCCCGTTCCAGGACTTGTTTGGCTACGAATTGGACGCCGAGACCGCTGAGCAGTCACTGGAAGATTGAAAGACTTCAGTGGGTGGGCCGTTCACGACCATACGCCCGCGTGTTATAAGTTTTTGCAGGCGAAACATGGGGCTGGCACATGTTCTGCGGGAACTCGCCGGCTTGATGGAGCAGGGCTCGGTGTGGGCAGCAGCGATGCATGCTTTCCTGTTGGAACTTTATCGCCGGGAGCGTCCTTTACGCGGGGAGACAGCTTTGGAGTTCCAACGACTGTCTCGCCAGATGTTA
>JAGHYO010000224.1 GCA_017743605.1 Thermoflexus sp.
AGATGTGTATAAGAGACAGGAGGAGCAGCGAAGCGCTTTCGCCAACCGCCTGGAGAAAATCCGCAGGGAGCTGGAGGAAGGAGGGGAGCGACTGGTGCAGCGGCTGCGCGTCCTGGAGGAGGAAAGCCGACGGCTGGAGGAGGAGCTGAGGGAGCAACGCGAGGAACACCGCCGGCAGATCCTGCAGCGCTGGCAGGATCTGGCCCCCCGGCTCCAGCCGCTGATCCCGGACCCCTCCCTCTGGGAACGGATCGCTCAGAGGATCCGCGAGGCCGTGGATGGCGAAAACCTCCAGACAGCGGTAAACCTCCTGGATCACCTGGAGGAGGTCCGGGAAGGCCATGCGCTGGATCAGTCCCTTTTCGCCCCTCCACGCCCGGAGCAGAACCCCCTGGACCGCTTCGTCCAGTCCCTGAACGCCATGGCCGAATTCCTGGCGCAGCAGACGTTGCCTGAGCTGGCCGAGCTGGTGCGCAAGGAGCGCCGGCTCCCTCGAGAGAAACTCCCCTCCGATCGCTACAACGAGCTGGCCAACGCTCTGGAGGCCTGGAACGCCTTGAAATTCGAACGCATCCCCCCTATCCCCACCGATATGCGCGCGCGCCTTCGAAGCCTGGCAACGTTCCTCGGATTCCAGATGGAGCGGGATTGGACGGCGGAGCCGCTCCACCAGGAACGCGAGTGGGCCCTTTATCGGATCTCCATGCGCCCCACCGTCCAGCCTGTAGTCTATCAATACGGCACGGCCTGCGATGGGAAATATGACGTCCTTCTTCTGTGGGAGCGGCCCGGCCTTGAGGACATCGGAGGGATCCTGGAACGCCTGAACCTCGCAAGCCGGCCCGTCCTGGTCTTCTACTTCGGGCGCCTCCTGGCCCGACAGCGGGAGGACCTGGCGTTCATGGCCCGGCGGCGCCACTGGCTGGCCGTGGTCCTCGATGAGGTCCTCCTCTGGTTCCTCGGCGGGGAATACGAAAATCGCCTGAACGCTTTCCTGCGCTGCGCCCTGCCCTTCACCGACCTCAACCCGTATACCCCCTTCATCGCCGGCTCGGTGCCCCCGGAGATCTTCGTCGGGCGCCGGGATATGATCCGCGATCTGATGGATCCCGGAGGGCCGGGTCTGATCTATGGAGGCCGCCAGCTCGGCAAATCCGCTCTTCTCCGCCAGATCGAGCGAGAGTTCCATCGCCCGGCAAGCCAGCAGTTCGCCATCTATCGCGAGATCAAACGGGTGGGCGACCCCACCGGCGAGGACCCCCAGCGGATCTGGAGGCACCTGCGCCAGGCCCTTGTGGAGGCAGACCTGCTCCCCCGTTATACCTCCGAAGATCCCGACGACCTGGAGAGGGAGCTCTTGCGCGCCATGGAGCGACGACCCCAGCTCCGCATCCTTCTCCTCTTCGACGAAGCGGACGCCTTTCTGAAGGCGGACGCCGAGCAGGGGTTCCCGATTGTCAGCCGGATCAAACAGATCATGGATCGAACCGGGCGGCGCTTCCGCGTGGTGTTCACGGGGTTGCACAACGTCCAGCGATTCTATAACCTCTCCGCCAATCACCCGCTGGCCCATCTGGGGCAGCCGATGCGGGTGGGCCCCCTCACCCCTCAGGAGGCTCGAGAGCTGGTCGTCCACCCTATGGAGGCCATCGGCTTCCGTTTCCGCACGGCGGATCCTATCCTGCGCATCTTGGCCTATACCAGCCGCCATCCCGGCCTGATCCAGCTGTTCTGCAAACACCTGGTGGACCACCTGCACAAACGCCCGCCGGGATCCCTCCCGCCCTGGGAGATCACCCGGGAGGACGTCGAGGCGATCTATCGCCAGCCGGAGGTCCGGGAGAGCATCGTCGATCGCTTCCGCTGGACCCTCGCCCTGGATCCTCACTACGAAGTGATCACGCTGGCCATGTGCCTGGACCTGCGCACAGCGCCTTATCGGAGGGATCCGGATTACACGATCTTCGAGCTGGAAAAGTTGGCCCGGGAGCATTGGCCACGCGGGTTCCAGGGGATGAAAACGGAGGACTTCCGCGCTTATCTGGATGAACTCGAAGGGCTGGGCATCCTGCTGCGCAGCGGGTCCGGGCGTTACCGCCTGCGCAGCTCCAGCCTGCCCTCTCTCCTCGGCGCTCCGGAATGGATGGGCAGGCGCCTGGAGGAGCTCTCAGACCAGAGCCCGGAGCCGCCTCTTCGCATCGATGATCATCATCCGCCCCTCGACTCCAGGGAGAACCGCTACAGCCCCATGACATTTGCCCAGGAGCGTCGCCTGGCCTGGCAGGGTTACGGAGTAGGCCTGATCTTCGGCTCCCCCGCCCTCGGTCTGGAGGATGTGCCGCAAGCCATCCGGCGATTGCTTCCCCCCGAGCCCGTCCTGGGACACCCTCAGCACATCCTGGAGGAGATCCGAACCACCGCCCGCACTGAGGAGGGCATCGCCGAGGCGCTGCAGGATCTCTTGGAGCGTCATCAGGAAGCCATCCGCCTGATCGCCCTGCGCCGCCTGCCGCCGGGTTCCACCCCCGAGGCCATCGCCGCTCAGATCCGCGGGGCCCTTAAATGGCGCCAGAAACAAGGCCGATCCCGCCGTTCGCCTCAGGTCCAGGTCCTTTTCCTCTTCGACCCCATGGCCACATGGATGTGGCTGCAACTTTCGGAAGAAACACGCAGTTCCTTTGAAAGCGAGGCGATGGCTGTGATCACTCTGCGCCGCTGGACGCTGGAGGGAATCCGCCAGCGCCTCCGGCACCACGATTGGATGGACACCGATGAAGCCTGCCTCGCCGTCCTGGAAGCCACTGGAGGCTGGAGCTGGCTGCTGGATCGCTTCTTCGCCGAGAACCGGGAGACCGACCCCCGCCCGGCTGCCAGCCGGTTCCGAGACCGCCTGCGCGAAGACCTTCAATTCGCTCAGATGTTCTTGCGTCAGATCCCCCTGGATGTGGATCCACGCATCCTCGATGTCGTGAAAGGGCTGGCTCGTGAGGACGATGGAAAAGGCATACCGATGGACCTTCTGCCGGGCTTGCTGTCCCTCTCGATCAAGCCCGAGGATTTCGAACGCATCAAAGATTACCTGGAGCGGATGGAAGTGATCTCCATCGAAAGGAGCGAATCCATGCTCTACGTGGACCCGGTCATCCGGGATCTCCTGGGAAGGGCATAAACGGTCGCCCACAGGATCAGAAAGCTTGGGCTTCCAGACAAAGAGGCAAATCGAATCCACTCTCGGTCACAGGGGGAGATCCTGCTGATGGGGCTTCAGCAGCTGCCCTCGGTGCTCCGCTTCACCAGGCGGGTGCTGGAGGATCTTCTACAAGGTCGCAGCGTTCTGATCCTGATCCCGCTCGGGATCGCCACTGAGGAGCTGTGGAGCCAGATTGAGGAGGATCTGCGCCAAAGAGGAAGCCGGGCCCGCTGGCTGGATCCGGAAGATCTTCCGAACTCAGGCCCCGAGCTGCACAGGCTCTGGCACTGGATCAAATCCCTGGGGGAGCTCATACCGCCTCAGGATTGGGGCGATCTCCTCTGCCGACCGGATTGGCCTGAAGCGCTGCGGATCCGCGGGCTGGAGCGCTGCAGGCCGGAGGAACAGATTCGTTGGGCGCAAATCATCTCCAGCTGGGCCGAAGCCCGTAAAGGGATGAGCACGCCCCCTCCGGGGCCCCGCAGCCTGTGGGCCGTTATGCCGGCGACCCTGCCGCTCGAACACGTGCCGTCCAACGACGTCTTCCTGCAGGTTCACCAATGGTGGGGCTTCCCCTCCAACCTTGAGCTGCGATGGCTATGCCGAGAGCAAAGCCTCTCCGATCCCACCGAGGCCCTCTGGGTCGAGCACATCAGCGCCGGCTTGGCCGGCTCCGACCCTTCCCTGCTCCTCCACCTCCAAGAGGTTGTCTTCGACTCCTTCGAAACGATATGCCGGCGCCTGAGCGAGATCGCAGAGCAGCGAGGGTGGACAGCAGAAGAATGCGCAGAGTGGATCGAGCTGGTAGGCTCCGGGGCCCGCCCCGCCTATCCGGAAACCATTCCCCCCTTCCTCTATCCAATCTGGGCGCGGGGAGCCTTGATGTGGACGCCCGAATATGGCCTGGAGCTCCACCCTGCCGTGCTGGCCCGAGCTGGGGACCTCCCGAGCTTGCAACGCCGGCTGGTCCGGGCCCAGGCCAGCCTGGTCTGGCCCATCCTGGTGGAGATCCGACAAGCCCTGCGAAAGCAGCTGGGCATCCAGGAGAGCGCACAAGATCAACTGGAATGGAAGGACCTAGCCGCCTGCGCGGCAGGCACGTCCTTCGAGACGGAGGTAAATCAGGTCCGCCATATCCGTAACAATCTGGCCCACCTCCGACCCCTCTCATGGCCCCAGTTCCGCTTCCTCTGGTCACTGTATCAGCGCCTCGCCGGCCCGTAGGGAGATCCCTCCTCCTCACCCCGCCCCC
>JAGHYO010000225.1 GCA_017743605.1 Thermoflexus sp.
CGCCTCCGCCCAGGGGCCCTCCCAATGCAGCGCCCAATGGGCCGCCGTGTGGACCCCGGGATCCATGCGGGGGGGCTGGCGGAGATAGGCTCGGAGCGCCTCGTAGGCTGGCAACATCCTGAAATCCGGCTCCACGATGGCGAAGTAATAGAACGATTGATCCCGCTCCCGATCCGAGGCCCGCTTGAAGAACCACATGCTGGCCACCGCCACCCACGGCCACTCCCGCCGGATCCGCTCGAAGGCCTCGACCAGATAGCGCGCTTTCTGTTCCTCGGTCACCTGGCCGAAGCGCTTGTCCCCCACCCAGTCGGGCACCGCGTTCCAGCCCATCTCCGCGATGTAGATGGGCTTGTGCGCGTCTCCGTGGCGCACCATGACATCCCGGATGTAAAGGGCTCGGTTGATGTTGATGACATAGGGTCGCAGGCGGCGGTCCGCGGGTCCGGACCACAGGCCATAGCCCTGTACGGAGAGGGCGTCGAAGCAAGACCCCGCCCCTGCCCGATACATCCGCTCTAGGAAGACCACGTCGTTGACCCCGTTGGGTGGATAGGGGTTCAGAGAGAGGGTGGGGGCCAGCGCCCCGGCGATGACCACGATGCGGGGATCCACGGCCTTCAGCCGGCGATAGGCCCGGCACAGCAGATCCGTATACCCCTCGGGGTCCACGGCGCAGGTCGGGCACGCGCCCCACTCGGGGGCGATGTTAGGCTCGTTCCAGATCTGATAATGGAAAACCCGTTCTCGGTAGCGTCGGGCCACCGCCTCGGCGAAATCGACGAAATCCTCGGGGTTGTCCGGTGGGGCGAAGGCGCCCCGGGCCTCCCCGTCCCGGCGCGACCACGCCGGTGGGCTGGTCAACCGCACGATCAGGCGCAGCCCGTAGCGCTCCGCCAGCGCGACGATGTGGTCGTATTTCTCCCAGGCTGAGCGATACGGGAGATGCCGACGGTCCTCAAAATCCCCCTTGCCGTGGATCTCGATGTCCGCCCAAGGGAACTCCTGCCGGATCCAGCGGAAGCCTGCCTCGGCGATCATGCGCACTGTCCGCTCCCGCTTCTCCGGCTCGACCTCCTGCTCCAGGAAGGTGTTGATGCCGAAGGGGGGATCATCCGTGTGGGCTACCGGGACATCAGAGGCCAATTGGGGAGCGGGGCGCAAGGGGTTCGTGAGATAGTGCAAGACGCCCCGCATGCGGGCGAGGGGGTTCTCCTCCCCGGTGATCGTATAGGCCCAAGCCATCCAGGCCGGCCCGGCCTTCCACAGGCTCAGCAGCCCCAGCCCCACCACGGCCAGCCCGACGGCCCACTTCCATCCCCTTCCGCTACGCATCGGAATCCCTCCGCCCGCGTTGCGAAGGCGGCCCGGGGTCCTTCCGCCCTCGCAGATCGCCGGGCGTCGGAAAGAGGCTCGCCCCGGCCGCGCTACTGGGCTGGAGCGTTTGAGGAGCCGGAGGCCTTCTGCTTCAAGGCCTTCCGTTTCATCGAGGGCCGCACCCCCCGGTTTAGGTAGGCCTCGATCTCTTCCCGGGCCTCCTCGAAGCGCTCGATCAGCTGCTCATCTGTCCCCTTGAACCCCGCCACCGCTCGCTGGGAGCAGGTTGCGCACCCTAGGGACGCCCGGTAGCTGTCCATGTCGCAGGTCAAGCAGCCTGCCAAGCGAATCACCGTCAAGGAGAGAGCGAGCGTGTCCAGATGATCCTCCGACAGCCGGGCCACCCGGCGCACCAGCGCCTTCCACACCTTGCCTCGCGCCTCCGCCAGCAACGGGATGCACCGGGGCGGAAACAGGATCTCGCTGTCCGGATACATTGATTCCCTCCTCGCCGATCTTCTGCCCCTACTCGTTTTATTCTACACCCACTTGCTCAATTTATTCTACACCCACTGGATCCGATCCCGCGCAACCTTCAGCTAAAAGATCGAGATCAAGATCACGATTAAAAGAGCGAATATCTTCTAGATAAAACTCGATTTGAATTGAAATTTTTGTTTTTTAACAAATAATGGCACAAATATCGTGCGATTATTCCGTAAAACATCAAAAATCGCACTGAGTGAAGGCGGCGCAGAACATCCGATTGGGGGGCGGGAAACGGCGGGCACGTCTACAGATGGCGCTATACCGATGGAAGCGCCAACAACCCCCAGGAGAAGCTTGACCCGCTCCTGCAGGAGGCCGCCCTCTGGATGAACGATGACGCTTCCAGGCGTTACCCGGTCTACGCCCTCCACACGGTCTTGCACAGCCTGATGCGTAACGAAACATCCCTGGAGGCGATCCGGGCTCGCGGAGAGGTCCGGAAGACGCGTATCTCCCCTCCGAGACCCCAGCTCGTGATCGCCGTGGGGGTGAACGTGCAGGCGGCGCTGGTTTACGCCTTCGATCTCCCCGCGCTTCGGGATACGCCCTCCCTTGTCCTCCGGCAAGAGATCGCCTTCTGGTGAACTGATCATCTTTCCTCCTAAAGCTTCGATAACCACGCCTGCCGCCAAGAGATGGAGCAGAGGATCGCGGATGCGCGCGGGCCAGGGACCAGAGTGAAGCGCGGTCTGAAGGGGGGCACAGGAGGATCCTGCCTCAGGGCACTGCCTGGCTTTTCCCGCCCCCGTGGATTCGGGGAAAATGGGTCCGGAAGGAAACCCTATGAATCCGGGAAAGTGGGAGGAATCGATGCCCGCGCGGGCTCGGATCGATCCAGAGACGCGATCGGTGATCGTCGAGTGGCCCGATGGCTTCCGCCGTGTCTTCTCGTGGTCCCGGCTGCGGGCGGCCTGCCCCTGCGCCCTGTGCCGGGTGGAGGCCCAGCGCGCGCAGGAAGATCCTCTCTTCCTGCGCCGTGCCTGCGATGACACGCTGATGGACTTGGAGCCAGTGGGCAATTACGCGGTGCGTTTCTTCTGGGGAGACGGTCATTCAGCGGGCATCTACACGTGGCGTTATCTGCGGGAGCTGGAGGAGGGATAATGGCGCGCCTGGTGCTGATGGGCTCCCCCACCTTTGCCCTGCCCACCTTCGAGGCCTTGGCGGAGGAGCACGAGATCGCAGGGGTGTTCACCCAGCCGGACAAACCCGCCGGGCGCGGCCTGCGCCTGACCTCGCCGCCGGTGAAGGTCTGGGCCCAGGAACGGGGGTTCCCAGTGTTCCAGCCCCGCTCCCTGCGTCGGGATCCGGAGGCGGTGGCGCAGCTGCGGGCCATGCGGCCGGAGGTCATCGTGGTGGTGGCTTACGGGCTGATCCTGCCCTCGGAGGTGCTCGCCCTTCCCCCCTACGGATGCTTGAACCTCCACGCTTCGCTCCTCCCCCGCTACCGGGGCCCTGCGCCGATCCAGGCCGCCCTCCTCCAGGGGGATCCGGAGACCGGGGTGACGGTGATGTGGATGACCGAGCAGGTGGACGCCGGGCCGATCCTGGGGATGGAACGGGAGCCGATCCATCCGGAGGACACGGCGGAGACCCTGGGGGCGCGCTTGGCCCAGCAGGGGGCCCGCCTGATGCGGGAGACCCTGCGACGCTGGCTGGCAGGGGAGATCACCCCCCAGCCTCAAGATCCGTCCCAGGCCACGTACTGCCCCCGCATCACCAAAGCGGACGGCGAGATCGACTGGCGCCGCCCGGCCGTTGAGATCGAACGGCGCATCCGGGCCTTTACGCCCTGGCCCGGCGCTTACACCTTCTGGAAAGGGCGTCTGCTGAAGGTCGGCTCGGCCCGGGTTCGCCCGGACCTCCAAGCGTCCCCCGGCCGGGTGGTGCCAGTGGACGTCAGGGCGGGCGTGGGGACGGGTGAAGGCGTTCTGGAGCTCCAGACGGTTCAGCCGGAGGGCAAGCGCCTGATGCCCATCGAGGCCTTTCTAAACGGCCACCCGGATTTCCTTGGGGCGACGCTGGGCCGGGAGGAGGCGCGGGATGGCTGAACGGGCTCCCCTTGAAACCGGCCTGGCCTTCCTCCTCACCGCTGGGCTGCTCTACCTCACGCAGCGCGCCTTGCATCGGAACCTCCAGCTCGCGCTGCACCTTCTGGTCCGAGATCCCGACGCGGCCATTGTGCTTTACTGGGCCTTGCTGTTCCCAGGCGTGCTCCTCCATGAGCTCAGCCACTGGCTGGCGGCGATGCTCCTGGGGATCCGTCGCTATCGCTTTGCGCTCTGGCCTCGGCGGATCGGCGGGCGGATCCGTCTGGGAGCGGTGCAGCTAGAGGACGGGGATCCCTTCCGGATGAGCGTGATCGGGGCGGCCCCGTTGCTGACCGGGATCGGCGTGATCGCTCTAATGGGGGGAGCCGGGCCCTCGACCTCCTTATCCGGGCTGGCCCTGTGGGCCTCTGCCGCGCAGGCGCTCCAGGGGCTGTTGCAACGGGAGGGGGGCGGGGCGCTTCTGTATCTGCTCTTTGCGGTGGGGAACGCGATGTGGCCGAGCCCCTCGGATCGGGCGGCGTGGCCGACGGTGGGGATCGCGGGCGGGG
>JAGHYO010000226.1 GCA_017743605.1 Thermoflexus sp.
TCCCGCCGGGCTGGGGCATGGTCTGACCGCCGGGCGCGCCGGCTGGGCCGCCTCCTGAAGGCATCCCGGTGGTCCCGCCAGGCTGGGGTGCCGTCTGACCGCCGGGCACGCCGGTCGGTCGGACGGCCGGGGTGGCTGGCCGAACGGGTTGCGGGCCCTGTCCGCGGCCCAGCGCGGCGACGCCCAGCGCGCACACGCCCAGGCCGACGAGGGCCAGCCCGAGCAGCAGCAGCCCGGCGCATCCCCCGCCCACCACCAACGGAAGCCGGCTTCCGGATGATCCCATGTTCGACATCGCGCCCTCCTCTCGGAAAGTCGGTGGGATCCCTTCTTGCTCGAAGCAAAGAGTAGGCGGGGGTTGTGAACAACCTGTGAACAGGGAGCCGGGAAGGCGGACCGGGGCTTAAATCGGCTTGCCTCGACGGAGGCGTTCGGCCAGCCAGCGGGTGAGGGGGGCGGGAGGGACCTGGAGCTCCCGACGGAGGGCTTCCACCGCCTCCTCGTAAACGCGCAGGGCGCGGGCCCGTTGCCCCAGGCGGGACCAGGCCCGCATCAGGACCTGGTAGCCTTCCTCCAGCCAGGGGGCCTCCTCGATGGCGCGCTCCGCCCAGCGGATGGCCTCCACGGGCTCCTGGAGGACCAGCGCGTCCTCCGCCAGGGCCTGGGCGGCTTCGGTGCGCAGCGACCGCCAGCGTTCCTGGTGGGGGATCAGCCAGGCGTCATACGGCGCCCCGGGCAGCAACAGGGGCCATTCCTCCAGGCGCGCCGCCAGCGCCGCCCAGGTCCCCCGATTCATCGGGCGCGCCGCCAGCGCCCGGCGGATCTCCGTTTCCATCTGCTCCACATCCACTTTCACCACATCGTGCGGATCGAAACGCAGGCTCTCCCCTGCGCTGGCGAAGTATCGGAAGGGGCCCTTGGGGCGCACCGCCGGCTCCAGGACCTGATGCAGCCAGGAGAAGAGCCGACGGAAGATCTCCTCCGCCTCCTCGGGATCCCGCTCGGGCCACAGGTCCTCCAGGATGCGCTCCCGGGTGAGCCACTGACGTCGATGGAGGGCGAAGTATTGCAGGAGGCGGGCGACAGCCGGCCGGGGCCAGGCGGAGTCCGGGAGGAGCTGCCCGCCGCGCCGGACCTCGAAGCGGCCCAGAAGCCGGATCTCCAGGGGAGGCGGGGGGAGGGATTCCAGGGCCTCCAGGGCGGCGGCTATAGCCTGACGGACCTGGGCGTGGCGCTCCCGGCGGAGGGCGTCCTGCAGGAGCGGCATGGCGGCTTCCTCTCCGGCGGCGGCCAGGGCCTGGGCCGCAGCGTGACGAACCCCCTTGCGGGGATGCCGGAGCAAGGCCCCGAGCTCGGAGAGAGGCCGCAGGCGTCCCAGCGCTCGGATGGCCTCCGCCTCGTGGATCCCCTCCTGCAGGCAGAGCAGCCAGAGGGCGGTCCCCAGCTCCGGGTCCCGGGCGGAGAGCCAGTCCTCCCGTCGGATCTGACGAAGGGCGGCGTGGAGGTGGCGGCGCCAGCGGGGATCCCTGGCGGCGTAAGCCTGGAGAGCTCGCAGGGCCCGCAACCGGGGGAAAGCGGCGCCGGCCCGGGCGGCGATCAGGGCTCCCACGGCCGGGTGGGATTCCGTCCGCCCCAGCGCCCAGGCGGCCAGATCCCGCTCCAGGGCCACCAGGCCTCGGACGAGAGGGGCCCCTTCCAGGCGCGGCAGGGCCTGCTTCGCGATCCGGAGGGCTTCCTCCGGGCGGCCCTGCCGGCGGGCCTGCCAGGCCTGGGCCTGGGCGAGGGCTCCCATCCGCTCGGGATGCCCATGGGCCAGATCCCCGGCCCGGGCGAGGGCCTGAGCGGCGGCGTCCCATCGTTTCTGGCCGACGGCGCCCATCGCCCGGCACCACCAGAACCAGAAATCGTTGCTGGCCTGTCCTTCCTCCACCTCGTGGGCCAGGGCCTCGATCTCCCGAAGGATCCCTTCCAGCTCGGCCCAGGCTCCGGTCTCCACCGCGAGCAGCGCCCAGCCCATCTGATGGGTGATCCGCTGGGCGGGCCGCTCCGTGTAATAGGGAGCGTTGGCGGAAAGCAGCGCCCGCGCCGCCTCAAAGCGCCCGGCAGGGATCTCCACGCCCACCGCCTGATTGTGGCGGAGGAACACCGGGTAGTGGGGATCCCCCAGCGCCTCTGCCAGGGCCATCGCCTCCTGATAGAGGCGCCGGGCTTCGCTCAGACGGCCCAGGCCGGTGCAGGCGTCCGCGGCGGTTTTGAGCAGCCGCATGCGCAGGGCCGGGGAGCGCGCCTGCCCCAGCCCCTGCATGCTCCAGGCCAGGCTTTCCCCAAAGCGGCCCTCGATGTAGAGCACGGAGGCCAGCATCAGCGAGGCCTGATCCCGCAACGCCGGATCGCCCCGTTGCTCCGCCCAGGCCAGCACTTCCCGGAGGAGCGCGCGGCCTTCCTCCCAGTAGCCGCCCCGATGGAGCTCCTTGCCCAGGCGGAGCATCAGATCCGGCGCCTCCCGACGCGCGGGCTCCGGGAGGGCCATCACCCAGCGTCGGAACGTCCGCCGCCGCCCCCGATCCCAGATGAAGGCGTCCGGCAGGGCCCGCAGCAGCCGGACCGCTTCGGCGTCCAGCCCGCCGGCCAGGGCGTGCTCGATGGCCATCTCCAGGTCGCCCTGTTTCTCGAACCAGGCGACGGCGCGGGTGAAAAGGGGCGGGAGCGGCTCCGGGATGTCCCGGAGCAGGAACTCCCGGAACAGCTCGTGGTAGCGCCAGCGATCCGGGGATCCGGCGGACTCCAGGAACAGCCGGCGCCGCTGGACCTCCTGCAACAGGCCGGGCAGCTGGGGCAGGAGATCCGAACGATCCTCCAGGAGGGCGGCGGCCAGGGCTCCGTTGAACCACAGCGGGATCGCGGTGCGGAACAGGAAGGCGCGCAGCGGCTCGGGGAGGGTTCGGATCAACAAGCGGGCCAGCTCCTCAAAAAGCCGATCCCGGGCCTCCGGCCACCGCTCCGGGAGAGGGCGGTCGGCGTCAGGCTGGGCGAGCAGGGCGATGGCCATGGGCCAGCCCCGGGTCCGGCGATGCACCTGGGCAGCCGTCCCGGGGTCCACCCCGAGGGCCGCCGCCACCTCGTCGACGGAGAAGGCCAGCTCCGCCTCCGTCAGCCATGTTTGCGGAAACGGGCCCTCGCCCAGCGGCTCCGGGATCCACCGCCCGGCGACCACCCAACGTTCCGGGGTCCGAGCGATGGCCTCTTGCAATACCCTCAACGCCTCCGGTCCGTCGGCGAGGAGATGGACGTCGTCCAAGAGCCGGATGCGGGCTCCCTGAAGGGGCGCAAGGGCTTCCCGGAGGCAATCCGGGTCGACGGCAGATGGCATAAGGCCAAGATAGCGGCTGCCGGGGAGATGGAGCTCTAGGGAGCGCAGGAGCGTGCTCTTGCCGTAGCCGGGCGGCGCAGCGATCCACACCGTCCCCTGTTGCAACCCCTCGTGCACCCGCCGAACCAGACGCGAACGGATCTGGAAGATCGCAGCAGCTCCGCTCGTCTCCATCCCTGGGCCTCCCCAGGGTCAACGCCGGTTCGCCTCTCTCTGCTCCATCTGATGCCCTTCCAGCCGGATCATCCCGGGGCAAGGTAGCGTAGGAGCCGCAACCCGTCGCCGATCGAAAAAGTTCAGGGCGAGAGCCCCTCCTACAAGAGGGTCAACGCCCGTAGGAGCGGCTTCCGCCGCGACCCTCGCGCCATCGAAGACGAGAGGTTCGGGGCTGAAAGCTCCTCCTCCAGGAAGATCGATGTTTTAGTAGGAGCGGCTTCAGCCGCGACTTTTGCAGGTTCAAAAACGAAGGTTCGGGGCTGAAGCCCCTCCTACAAAAAGACCAATCCGTTAGGGGTGGCCTTCGCCGCGACCCTTTTCACGGCTATCCGAATTATGCCACCCTTGGTCATCCAAAATTATACCGCCGCCCCGGGGCAGCACTGAGGAACGCCAGCGCTTTCCGGTTTTCCAAACCCGGTGATCGCTCTCAGCCATATCGTCCCGCCCCTTCGGAAGCGGAGGGCCACGGAAACGGGTGGAAGGGAGCCTGGCAGGGCGGTCCGAAGGCGTATTCGACAGTGCGTCCCTTGAGGTCCACGATCACAGACCAGAGGGTGGCGAACCCAGGACGGTGCCCGCAGACCGGCGCCTCGTGATCGCTCAGGGCCTGGCGGAGGCGCTCCCGGGGTGGCGCGTCCCCCGCCGCCATCCGCTTCAGGAGCTGCTCTTTCCTTCGTATGGAGAACCGCAGATCCCGGCGGCCCCCATAAGGCTGCATCGCCGGATGCTCGTAGTGGTTCGTCACCGTCAGGATCCCGTCCTCCGGGAGGCGCACCGCTGCGCAGTGCGGATGGATCTCCACGGCGAACCCCTCATCGGGATCTGCAACCATGAGATTCAGGGGGAGCATATGCGGCATCCGCAGCAGGAGCTCC
>JAGHYO010000009.1 GCA_017743605.1 Thermoflexus sp.
CGCGCTTCTGGGAGATAAGGGTGGCCTGACGCGAGGCCCCTTTTCCCAGAAGGGGTCTTTTTGTTATCCCTACAGGCCTCGCCTTGCTCCTCCCATCCGTCTCACAGGTTTTCGAAGGAGCATCTTATCTCTCTCCCGCAACGGATAAAGGAGGCGCCGGCGATGGAGCTGCAGACGGAAACCGGATGTGCCACCTCGCTGGAGATCCACGGCCCATCCACGCGGGCGGTGCACGGCGGCGCGGAGCGCCACAACCCTTATCACGCGGTGGTCCCGCCCATCGTCCAGACGGCCACCTATGCGTTCCAGGACACGGCGGACCTGATCGCCTTCCAGGAGGCCCGGCTATGGGGCGCGGCCAACGGCCGCGTGGATTACGGGCGCTACGGGAACCCCACCGTCGCCGCCCTGGAGGCTCGGGTGGCCGCCATAGAGGGGGCGGAGGCCGCCGCGGCCTTCTCCTCCGGCATGGCCGCGGTCACCGCTGTCCTCTTCGCCTCCCTGCGCAGCGGAGCCCACCTGATCGTCACGGAAGATGCATACCGGCGCACCCGCCAGTTCGTGCTCCAGTTCCTGCGCCGCTTCGGCGTGGAGGCCACGGTCGTGCCTATCGGGGACTTCGAAGCCCTCGAGGCCGCGATCCGGCCCAACACCCGACTCATCTTCACCGAGACCCCCACCAACCCCTATCTGCGGGTGATGGACCTGGAACGGCTGGCGGAGATCGCCCGCCGGCGCCGCATCCGCACGGCGGTGGACACCACCTTCGCCACCCCCATCAACTTACGCCCCTTGGATTATGGGATCGACCTCGTGGTCCACAGCGCCACCAAGTATCTCTCCGGCCACAACGATGTGATGGCCGGTGTGGTGGCAGGATCCGCCGACCTGATCGCCGGGCTGCGAGAGATGCAGGCAATGATCGGCGGCATCCTGGATCCCCACGCGGCTTATCTGGTCCTGCGGGGCCTGAAGACCCTGGCTCTGCGGGTGCAACGGCAGAACGAGAACGGCATGCGGGTGGCTGATTTCCTCAGCGCCCATCCCCGCATCCGTCGGGTCTGGTATCCGGGGCTGCCCTCCCATCCAGATCACGCCGTCGCCCGCCGCCTGATGCGCGGGTTCGGGGGCGTGGTCACCTTTGAGGTCGCTGCGGATCGCGAGGGCACCTCCCGATTCATCGACGCCCTGCGCATACCCTATGTTGCGCCCAGCCTGGGCGGGGTGGAGAGCCTGGTGGAGCAACCTGCCCTGATGTCGTATTACGAGATGGACCCGGAGGAGCGATCCGCCATCGGCATCACGGACAACCTGGTCCGCCTCTCGCTGGGCATTGAGGACCCGGACGACCTGCTGGCCGACCTGGAGCAGGCCCTGGCCCGCCTCTCTTAGGGAGGCCTCCAGCGGGGAAGCCGGATGCATTCCGGGGCGACCCGATGGCCTGCCCGGTTAAAACAGCCGCGCGCCAAAGGGATGAGTGGATCAGGCACCGATGAAGCGCGCGCGGATAGAGGCCGACGACCCCCGGACGGCCTCCTTGTTTGGCCGACGCCGGTCCTACAGAGGAAGAGCCCCCCAGGGCCACTGACACGGTGAGCGCCTTGAATGATTATCCGCGATGAGATGCCTGCGCCCGCCTGCTTGCAGAGGAGGACCGCACGCTGGGGAGGAGTCCTTCGGGACGGGATGCCGGCGCTGTTCCTGATCGGCGCGACGGCCCTCTTTTTCTGGCCCCTCTGGATCGCCAGATACCGCTTTCCCAAGGGGGGCGGCGACCTGTGGGCGCAACTGCATCCGGTTTGGCCCTTCGTGGCCAAAATGCTGCAGCGCGGTGTCCTCCCGCTGTGGAACCCCCGGATGCTGGGAGGGGACCCGATCTTCTCGGAGGGGCAATATCGCTTGTTCAACCCCCTCAACTGACCCCTCTTCCTGGCTTCCCCGATCCCGCCGGGATGGGTGCTGCTGCGCGGCGCCTTCGGCCTGTGGCTGGCCGGAGTCGGGATGTACGTGTATCGACGTCGCTTACCGATCTGGAGGTTAGGGCGCGCCGCTGCCCTCTCCGGCGCCCTCGCCTACGTGTTCTCGGACCCATTCGTGGTCCACCTAGGTCACCCCCAGTTCAACGACGCGATGGCATGGCTCCCGTGGGCGCTCGCCGGTGTGGACCAAGCCGCGCGGCGAACCCACAGGATCCCTCTCGGTGCCCTCCCCATCGCCCTGCTTCGGCTTGCCGGGCACGGCCAGGCGGCGTTGTACCGAATGATCGCCGTCGGGCTTTACGCCCTCGGACAGGCAACAGATGGATAGCCCCTCATCTGCAAGCCCTGGGCTTCCTGCGCGCGGATCCCGGCTGGTTCCGGGTGGATGTGGATCCGGCGGCGCAGGACCTTTGGCCTCCCATCGCCCTGCAGATGGCTGGCTTCGAAGTCCCCCAGGGGACGTGGAACCCGATGGAGCTGCGGGAATTCAACGTCCTGCGCTGGTGGATCCCCTCCGCCACCTATCCTGCCTACCGGATGCTGGGAGTCAAATACATCGCGGTCCCCAAAGGGGCCCCTCCGGGTGGCGAGGGGATTTGGCCTGTCTTCGTGGAGGACCCAACCATCGATGTCCACCTCCACACCGGGGCCCTCCCCCGGGTCTGGCTGGTTTACCGAACGGAGATCGTGCACCACTACGGCGAGGCGCTGAAGCGGGTGCTGGACGAGAGCTTCCGTCCGGAGGAGATCGCCGTTGTCCAGAACGGGCCGCGGCTCAACGGGGAAGGTCAGGGACGGATCGAGGTCGCTCGCTACAGCCCGGACGAGGTCATCTTAGCTGTGGAGACGGACGCTCCCGCTTTACCGGACCAACGCCGTCTTCCGGGGCGTGGAGGTGCCCCCGGGACGTCACCGGGCGATGTTGCGGTTCCGGCCGGGGAGCCTGCGGATCGGCCTGTGGATGACCGTGGCAGGAGGCTTAATGAGTTTCTTCCTCTGGGGAGCAACCCGACGAGGGCGCTGAGGGCTGAACCCCTCCCCGTCCATACCAGACCGGAAGATCCTCACCTCCCACACATGAAGAAACACACTTCATCCCTCCGGGCGCTCCAGAATAGGATCAAGGTGGATGATCTTTTTTTAGGAGGCGCCCATGAAGTGGTATCTGGTGGAAACCCGCCACTGTCCGATCCTGAAGACCGAGGTGGCATTGCTGGAGCAGCGGATCTACCCTCGGAGCGATCATCTCCCGGATCTGGCATATCGCGTCCTTGCCCGTCGCTGTTCCCACGACCTGATCTGCAACGCCAACGATCACATCCATTGCCGCTGGGCTTACACGAACCCGGCATGGGATCCCTTTGAGGAGGCCTGAGCGCCTCTTCGAAGCGCGCCGATCAAGCCAGCGGGAAGCGGCGCAGTGGGAACATCTCGCGGATCCGAGCCGACTCCTCCGGTGTGAAGGGCTGCAACCCCCACCAGGCGAGCCCGTAACCGAGGGTGCCCAGGGGGAGGGCGAGGACCGGTGTTGCCCCCCAGAGGGCCGCCATGAGGCCCCCCATGACGGCGCCCGCCAGAAGCGGCCGCCCCAGGATCTCCCCCCAGGGCAACGGCCCTATCCTCCGCCGCAGGTCGTAATAGAAGGCAAGCCCCTCAACGATCTCGGACAGGATGGTGATCACTGCCGCGGCCACATACCCGAAGAGAGGGATCGCCAACAGGTTCGACAGGGCGTTAAACCCCAGAGCGATGAGGAAGGCTTTGGTCTGGTAACGCTGTCGGCCCAGGGCCACCAGCACATAGTTGACCAAGCTGTTCATCCACCCGATGGGGATGGACCAGATCATGATGCGCAGGGCGATGGCCGCGTGGGGGAGATACTGAGCGCCCCCTAAGAGATACGAGAGGGGCTCGGCCAGGAAGGTGAAGAGCACCGCGGTGAAGACGGCGACCGCCGCCAGCCCTTTCAGGGTGAGGATCACCGACCGCCGCATGGCCTCCGTCGAGCCGGCCGCTTGCCGGGAGATCACGGGGAACACCGCGAAGGTCGTGTAGGCAGGGATGATGTTCAGCGCGTCCAGCCACTTGTAGGCCGTGCTATACCACCCCACCTGCACATCCCCTTTTAACGCCTGAAGGATGGGCACATCGATCTTGAAGAACATAGTGGCCAGGAGATGGTTCAGCATCAGAGGGGCGGATTCGCGAACCATCTCCCGTCGCAGGGCCGGATCATCCTCCCAGCGTGGACGGAAGAAGGTCCGGAAGGCGATGCCGCTGAGCAGGGCCAGGGTGATCCCGTTGACGACCACCGAGGAGGCCGCCAGCCCGACGAACCCACCGCCCATCAGGAGGACAGGCACGCCCAAGCTGACCTTCAGGAGAACCGTCACCACGGTGAGGGCCGCAGGGATCTCCGCCTTTTCATATACGTAGAAGAGGGCGGTGACGCCGGTGGAAAGGCTGGCGGGGACCTGAGCCAGGGCCAGCAACAGGATGGCCACGGCGGTGTCGCCGCTCAGGCGGAACAGCCCCATCCAGAGCCCAGTGACACAGAGCAACAACGGCAGCCAGGCCGCGAGCAGGACCAGACGCAGGGCAGAGCTGTTGACAAAATAACGATTCACCTGATCCCGACGCTTCGCCCCCTCCCGTGTGAGCCAGACGTTCAGGCCGAAGTTGGAGAGGATCTCATACCAGCCCACCAGAACGATGGCAAAGTAATACTTCCCCGCCGCCTCCGGGCCCAGGATGCGCAACATCAGGGCGGCGAAGGCAAAGTCGATGGAACGGTTGAAGAAGTTGAGGGCCATCGCGGTGAGGCTGTTCTTGAGGACACGGCGGGCGGTGGAATGTTCCAGCTCCTCCCGATACAGGCGCCTCCAGAGCCAGAGAACCGTCAGGAAGATCAGCCCCATCCCGCCGATAAAAGTGGTGAAAAAGCCCAGCTTCACTGAAAGCGGGCTGTAGCGGAACCGCACCGTCCATCGGCCCGGGGGCAGGATCACCGCCCGGAACAGGCCGTTGGCAGCGTAGATCTCCAGCGACTGCTCCTCCTTCTCGTCTCCCCCGATGGGCCGCCGATACGCCACCCAGCCCGGGAAGAAGGTGTCCGCCACCACCAGCCAGGAGGGTTCCTCCACCGCCGCGTCCACCCACATCTCGTTGATCCCATAAACGGTGACCGTCGCCGGGCGCGGCGTCCCCCGCTCCCCGAACCGCTCCAGCCCCGGGACCCAGCGATCCACTATGACATAGAAGCGGGGGTCGAACTGCCGCAACGCCGCAAAGGGATCCCGATGGAAGACCGTGGCGGTCAGGGGCAGCGTCCACGCCCGGGGCATGGCGCCCTCGTTGCGGTAGACCCGGACCTCCCCTTCGTAGACCTTCGTGTAACGGGGCGAGGGGATCTCCTCCTCCGTGACCACATATTTCACGTTGAGGGCATCCAGCAGCGGGGAATCCAAGGCGGCCAGATCGGTGAGGGGCGCAATGCGGTTGAAGAGCAGCTCATGCTGGGGTTGGATGGCGGACATGTAGGCCACGTAACGCTTGAGGATGATGGAATCGTATCCCCGCACGTCCTGGAGATCATAGAGCCAGGGGCCATTGGCGTTGAAGGTCTTGCGCCCATGGGGGTCAAAAGTCGTCAGCCGCCACGGGCCCAGATCCTGACGCAGGAACTGAACCACTGGGGGGACGAAGTCCAGCCAGCGGGGATCGGCGGCAGGATAGAAGCCCGCCCCCGCCTGGAGCAGATCCAGGGCCAGCATCCCGATGGGCAGGACGCAGCGAAGCGGACGGGCCTGAAACAGCCAGAGAGCCAGGCCGCTCCCCAGGGCCACCCCGCCGAAGCGAAGCAGGTTCCAGAACTGATAGGAGAAAAAAGCGCGGCCATCCGGGAAGGCCTCCGGGGCCTTGGCCAGGGCATGGAGGGCACGCTCAGCGAGGGACAGGGCAGCTTCCGGCATCCCCCAGCGGGCCAGGGCCAGGGCGGCCAGGGTGAGCGCCCCTACCCCCATCCATCCCAGGGCCATCCCTCGCACACTCTTCCCCTCCTCCCGCAGCGCCGCTTCAAAGCCTGCCCCCGCCAGGCTCGCCATCGCCAGGGTGAAGGGCCAGATCCAGCGGAAGGGGGTATGCAGCTGGTTGATGCCCGGCAGGCCGTAATACAGCAGCACATACGTAGGCATCCCGAAGGCGAACGAGAACGAGAGGGCCGCGAGGAGTACCAAGAACGGGACGGGAACGCGGGAGCGGATCAGGGATCGCCAGCGGAGCAGCGCGAGGAGGGCAAAGCTCCACGGCAACAGCCCCACATAGGCTCCCCCCTCCACATAGTTCTTGATCCCCCAGTGGCTGGTGAAGGCCCCGTTCGGGTTGGGCTGCCCGTAGGCGTTCACTGCGAAGGGCACCCAGGCCCCGCTGAACACATCCCGCATCCCGTGGTGGCTGGGGTTGCCGTAGAAATCTGGGATCAGAAAGACCAAGAGATGACGCCAGGGATACGCCCAGCCCAGCACCTGCTGCAGGGTCGCAGTCCCCTCCCGGAAGTTCTCCCGCACTACCTCATAGAGGGGCACCCACTGGGCAGCCCCTAGAGCAAACCCCAGGCCCACTGCCAGGCCGGTCCACCCCAGGGTCTCCAGCGCGGCCCGGATCTGGACCCGGGCGCGCCACGCGCCCCACAGGCCATAGCCGAAGCCGATCAGAACGGTGTAGTAGGTGATCTCCACGTGTCCGGCCAGGATGTTCATCCCTAGGGCGAGGGCGGCCAGCAACGCCCAGGGGAGGGCCGTCGGGCGGCCGAGCAGCGGGCGCCGCTCGATCACTCCGTGGAGGGCGGCGAGGAGATAGGGGAGCCAGGCCGCGCCGGCGATGATCATGGGGAACACCATGCTGACCACCATGAAGGCGCTCAGCTCATAGGCGACCCCGGCGAAGGTGGCCGCGGCCCGGCTCAGGCCCCAAGCCCGCGCCAGAACGTACGTCCCCAGGCCGGCCAGAAAGAGCTGCAGGGCGTTGAACAGCGCATAGGCCTGAGGGAGAGGGAGGAGCAGGAAAAGCGCGGTGAACGGATAGAGGGCAGAATGCTGCCCGTTGGCCAGGAAGGGAGCGCCAGCAAACAGATACGGGTTCCACAGGGGAAGCTCTCCCCGCCGCAGGGCTTCGAGGAGAAAGCGCTTCCACGCATAGTTCTCCAGCACCAGGTCGGAGAGCAGCGCGTTGTGAGGAACCCCGATCCCGAAAGCAGCGGCCGCCGCCCGCCAGGGCTGCCATTCGTATAGATTGTCTGCTGGGAGGATGGTCCGCGACCCGGTTAACGTGGGGCCCAGCAGCAACACCGGCAACAGGGCGAAGACCCCCATCGGCCCCAGCCGGGAGAGCCACCGCATCCCTCGTTGCATCCTCTCATCCGCCTTGCACACAGGATCGCTGTCGTGGGTCCATTATACCTGGGACGGATCCACAGGCTGGCCTGAAAGTTTGCGGACCTGCTCCACCTCGCCTTATAGTGAGTGAGCACTCACTCTATGGAGGCGCCCATGGGGCTGCGGAGGGTTTCAGGGATGCGGCGGGCAGAGATCATAGAGGCGGCGGCCCGGCTCTTCGCCCAGCACGGGTTTCGGGGGGCGACCACTCGGCAGATCGCCCGGGAGGCCGGGGTGGCGGAGGGCACGCTGTTCCGCTACTTCCCGACCAAACGGCATCTCCTGCTGGCGATGTTCGAGGCCCTCGCTGTCTCTCCGATCCAGCGCCACCTGCAGGCGCTGCCGGCCATGGAGCCCCAGCGCTGGCTGGAGGAGTTCCTCTGGGAGCGCCTGGTCACGATGCGCGCGCAGCTGCCGCTGATGCAGGCCCTGTATCAGGAGATCCGCACCGACGAAGCCGTGCGCCGGGTCTTCCTGGATCAGATCGCGCGGCCGCTCCTGGAGGAAGTGCGACGCATGCTGGCGGCGGAGCTGGGCCAAGGACGCTATCGCCCGTTGCACCCCTCCCTGGTGATGTGGGTCATCTGGGGCGCCCTGCACGGCGTGACGATCTTCGGCATGGAGCTGGATCCCGAGCTGGCGGCTCTCCCGCCTGAACAGATCGCTCGGCAACTGGCCACCCTCGTGCTCCAGGGCATCGAGGATTCTTCCCAAACCTAAACTTCGGGAGGATGCTTCATGAAAGGCCGCGTTCGATGGCTACTCGGCGGATTGCTCCTCCTCGCCCTTGTCGGGGCCGGGGCCTTCCTCACGCAGGCCCGGGGGCGTTCCCCCGTCCTGCCAGAGACCGCTACGATCCAGCGGGGGACCCTCCGGATCACCCTGAGCGCGGCGGGTAGGATCCGCCCTCGCGCCCAGGCCGTGCTGAACTTCGCCACCGCTGGCACGGTCGCCGAGATCTTTGTCCGGGAAGGCGAGAGGGTGCGCAAAGGCCAACCTATAGCTCGCCTGGACACCACCGACCTGGAGTTGGCGGTGCGCCAGGCGGAGGTGGTCTATCTCACGCAGCAGGTGGTCTACAGCCAGACCGTTCAAGGCCCGAAGCCGGAGGATCTGGCCGCGGCCCGCGCGGCGTTGCGCAGCGCCCAGGCCGCCCTCCGAGCTCTGGAACAGGGCCCTGACCCCACGGATCTGGAGATCGCCCGGCTGAATTATGAGGTAGCCAAGAATGCCATCTGGCAGGCCCAGCTGACCCGGGATAAAACCGCCGGCTCTCCCTTATCCGTCCCCATCGACGTCGATTTAGCTCGGGCCCGGGTGGGGCAGGCAGAGCTCCAGGCAGAGATCACCCGCCTGCAATACGAGAAGCTGAAGGCCGGAGCGCGCTCGGAGCAGCTGGAGGCCGCTCAAGCCCAGGTGGCGCAGGCTCAGGCTAACCTGGCCCGTCTTCGGCCCGACGCCCTCACGGTGGAGCGGACGCGGCTACAGCTGGAACAGGCCCGCATGCAGCTGGAGCAGGCCCGCCGCCGCCTGGAACAGGCGACCCTGCTGGCTCCCTTCGACGGCACGGTCATTGCGGTGAACATCGAAATCGGTCAGGTGGTCGGGGCTGGCCTCCCCGGCGGGGCCATCGTCCTGGCTGACTTGAGCGATCTTTATCTGGATCTAACCGTAGACGAGGTCGATGTGGTGCGCCTGACGGAAGGGATGCCGGTGGAGATCACTCTGGACGCCTTGCCGGGCCGGTCCTTCCGCGGGCGCATCGAGGCCATCGCTTCGGCCGCCACCGAAGCCGGCGGCGCCGCCACCTACCGGGTCCGCGTGGTGCTGGATGACCGGGATCCGGTTCTGCGCGCCGGCATGAGCGCCAACGTGGAGATCGAAGTGGAGCGCCGGGAGAGGGTGCTCCTGGTGCCCAACGCAGCCGTTCGGCGAGATCGGGAGACCGGGCGGGCCTTCGTGTATCGGGTGGTCGGCGATCGGGTGGAGGAGGTGGAGATCCGCCTGGGCGCCCAGGGGGAGACAGAGAGCGAGGTCCTGGAAGGGCTGCGAGAGGGCGATCGCATCGCCGCGGGCGAGGTGCAACCGGCCTCCTCCTTGCAGATCCTGTTCGGGCGCTAATCCGATTCAAGGCCTCATTCGAAAAGGAGCTCCGAAATGCGGACAGCGCTGTGGAGGGAGAACATCCAGCAGGCTTTCGAGACCCTGGCCGCCAACCGCCTGCGGGCGGCCCTCACCCTGTTGGGCATCCTGATCGGCGTGGCCGCCGTCATCGCCATGGTGGCCATCGGCCGGGGGGTGCAGAACTATATCAACCTCCAGTTTGCGGCCCTGGGCACCAACCTGATCTTCGTGATCCCGCGGGCGGTTACAGAGGGGCCACCCGGGGGGGCAGCTCTGCGGGACATCTCCTCCCTTACCATGCGTGACGTATGGGCGATCGAACAGGAGGTGCGCGGTCGAGTCACCGTTGTCGTGCCAGTGGTCCAGCGCTTTGGGCCTCTGCAGAGCGAGGGCCGGGAGGCGGTAACGGTGATTCTGGGCACCACCCCAGGCTACGCCCCGGCTCGCAACTGGGTCCCCCAGTACGGCATGTTTCTCCAGGAGGGCCATCTCCTCAACCGCTCCCGGGTGATCGTGCTGGGCCTCACCCCGGCCCGCCGCCTCTTCCCGGACGACCCCAACCCGGTCGGGCGGACGGTGCGCATCAATGAGGTCCCCTTCCGGGTGATCGGGGTGATGTCGGACAAAGGCGGCAGCGCCTTCGGGGATTACAACGACCTAGCCCTCATCCCGATCACAGTGGCCCAGGAGATGCTTTACGACACCCGAGATCCGCGAACCGGGGGGTCGCTAGTCACAGGGATCATGCTTCAGACCGCCCGCCCGGAATACACGGACGAGGTGGTCCGGCGGATCACGGAGCTCCTGCGGGAGCGACACCGCATCCGCTTCCAGGACGAGGACGACTTCGCCGTACTCACTCAATTTGAGCTGGTCTCGATCTTCGGGCAGATCTCCAGCGTGCTCACGGTGTTCCTCGGGGCGCTGGGCGCCATCTCCTTGATCGTGGGTGGGATCGGGATCATGAACATCATGCTGGTCTCGGTGACGGAGCGGACGCGGGAAATCGGTCTGCGCAAGGCCGTGGGGGCTCGGCGGTTGGACATCCTGCTCCAGTTCCTCACCGAGGCCATCCTGATCACCATGCTCGGCGGCGCCCTGGGCACCGGGGCCGGGATCGCCCTGGCCTCGACGATCAACACCCTGAGCGGAGGGGCGGTGCAGGCGGCAGTGGGCCTGGACACTGTGCTCCTAGCCGTGGGGGTGAGCGCTGCCGTCGGGCTCTTCTTTGGCCTCTACCCGGCCTGGCGCGCCGCCCGGCTTGACCCCATCGTCGCCCTGCGCTACGAGTGAACGGATGAGCGACCGCATCGTTGAGGAGGAACGGAACCCATGATCGTGCAATTCCAGGAGAACCTGTGGACGGCCCTTCAGAGCCTGAGGGCCAACAAGCTGCGCACGGCCCTCAGCCTGCTGGGCATCCTGATCGGGGTCGGCGCCGTCGTGGCCTTGCTCGCCGCCGGCCAGGGCGTCCAGGACTACATCCAGCGCCAAGTGGAGGCGATTGGGCCCAACGTGCTGTTCGTCTTCCCCGGAGGGTTCTCCCAGGACGGCTTCGCCCGGGCCGCTGCCCAGCAGTCTGGCCTGACGCGACCCGCCCTGACGCTGGGGGATGCCCGGGCGCTGCAGGATCCCAGCCGCGCACCGGACATCGTCCTGGTGGCCCCGGTGGCATCCCAGACGCTCCCGGTGGCCTCCACGAGGAAGCGAACGGTCACCGCTGTGCGCGGGGTGACGCCAGAGTATCTCATCGCCCGGAACTGGGTGGTGACGCGGGGCCGGTCCCTCGCCCCAGAGGACGAGCGGACCGCCGCCCGAGTGGCGCTCCTGGGGGTGGACACTGCCCAAAGCCTGTTTGGGGAAGCGGATCCCATCGGGCAGCTGATC
Organism: Thermoflexus sp.; assembly: GCA_017743605.1. GTDB lineage: Bacteria > Chloroflexota > Anaerolineae > Thermoflexales > Thermoflexaceae > Thermoflexus. The sequence goes on from JAGHYO010000009.1 coordinate 11,423, forward strand.
CGCGTCCGAGACGTCCCCTTCCGGGTCATCGGGATCCTAAGCCGCAAAGGGGGCACCTCCTCCGGGAATGAGGACGAGGTGATCCTCATCCCCTTGAGCGCCATGCATCAGTATCTCTACTCGGCGCGGGGGCGCGGCGGGGAGCCCGGCCTCTCACTCATCGTGCTGGTCGCCCGCTCCCCGGACCGCATCCGGGGGGCGCAGGAGCAGGCCACAGCCATCTTGCGGGAGCGCCACGGCATCCGCTTCCGGAAGGAAGAAGATTTCACCGTGGTCTCCCAGGAGGAGATCCTGAGCCTTTTCGGCAACCTCACCACCATCCTCACCGCTTTCCTCTCTACCATAGCCGGGATCTCCCTGCTGGTGGGAGGAATCGGCGTCATGAACATCACCCTGGTTTCCGTGCGGGAGCGGACACGGGAGATCGGCTTGCGCAAGGCCGTGGGGGCCCGGCGGCAAGACATCCTGCTCCAGTTCCTGACGGAGACATTGCTCTTGGCCCTCATCGGAGGGCTCTTGGGGGTGCTTCTGGGGATCGTGCTGGCTTTCTTCATCTCCACACTGGCCGGAGGGGCGTTCCGAGCCATCGTGACCCCTGGGGCGATCCTGCTGGCAGTGGGAATCAGCTCTGCAGTGGGCCTGGCGGCCGGCGTCTACCCAGCCTGGCGCGCCGCTCGGCTCGACCCCATCGTCGCCCTGCGCTACGAGTGAGTGAGGAAAATCCAGGGTCGGGGAGCCCCCCGATCTCCCCGACCCCTCGTTGGGATCCCCTCACCGCTGCGGGGCCGACTGGAGGTGGGGGAGGATCTGCCCAAGCAGGCGCTCCCGAGGCTGGTAGCCGACGATGCGAGCCACCTCCCGCCCATCCTTGAACAGAATGAGGGTGGGGATCCCCATCACCCCATAGCGCGTGGCCAGCTCGGGGTAATCGTCCACGTTTAACTTGCCCACCTTCAGGACATGAGGGTATTCCCGAGCGATCTGGGCTACGATGGGCTCCATGGCCTTGCACGGCCCGCACCACTCGGCCCAGAAATCCACCAGCACCGGCTTGTCAGACTTCAAGACCTCCTGTTCAAAATTCTGTGTCGTGATCGTCACCCCATGCTCGCCCATCGGTCGTTCCCCTCTTCAAGGGTGTATGCCACGGACACATCAGGGCCCCGCGGGAACACTCGATTGTGCCCCCTCATCATCGAAACGGCACCGCGCCCCTGCGGACCGGGTGCAGAAGCGGGGCCCGCAAGGGCTTAAGGCAATGATTGGGAGGACACCAGGGAACGCTCAGGCCAGACCCTGCTGAGGAGATGGCTCCTCCTGCAGCACGATCACAATGGCCGGGCCCCGCCCAGGGACCTCCCGGTGGGAACCGTCGCAGAACGGGAAATTGCGAGACTCAAAGCACCGGCACAGAGTGACCCGCTCGCCAGGCTGGAGACGCACTGTCGTCCGTGGATGATCTCCCCAAGCAGTCTCATGTTCGGCCATGGCAAATCCCTCCGGAGCACATGGATGGAATCCATCTGATGGACGTACTGAGTGTATGCGCAGGGCGGGAGAGCGTCAAAAACTCAAGCCAACGGACACCCTACTCTATGGGATCCAGCGGAGGAGCGACGAAGGACCTCTCGAAAGGTTCACGCCACCGATCCGGAGCCGCAGAGCGAATCCGGTTCCCACTGGGCAGCGGGCGGCACTGTCGGAGCGGGTTCCGGACTGTCCATGGGCGTCCAGGATCGCTAACCAGATGGTTTCTCCGCATCTCCGCGATCACCCTGCGCGCGCTCCGCACCAGCGGGCCTACCCCGACGCGCAGGGCCTCCGCCGTGCCGTCCGTCCGCGTCCCCATGATCAGCACCCGCCCGTCCGGATAGAGGTCGTTCCACATCGGCTTGCGGATCGCAACCACCCGCAGGGCGATCCTGTGGGTCTCGATGACCTCTACCATCTCCCCCTTCATCGTCTTGACCGTCGGCGCCTTCTTCGCCGGGTCCATCTTCGCAAAGGCATGGGCCGCGTCGCGATCCTCCCGGACCTCCAGGAGGGCCTGCCCCAGCAGGACGATCAGGATCCCCTGATCGATCATCTCCTTTCTCCCGCAGCCACCGGATGTGAACGAAGAGAGTCTCCGGCTTTCACCTGTATTTGGCCCCATAGATCTGGGTGAGCAATATCTCCGCAGGCAACACCCAGTTGTGCGCGAGGGCCAGCGCGTAAGGGCGGTCGAACCCCATAGGAGATAGGGCGACGGGTCGGACAACCACAGCGACCGTGCGGCCTGCCTAATCAAGGATCAGGTCTCCCACGACCAGCCGGCCCGGCAGCGGAGGGGAAACCGACGCCCCCCCCGCACCCGGCGCAGGGCCGCTCCAGGGGCTGCCCGCGGAAAGAGCCCACAAATGGCTTGTTCAGAGGGCCCAAAATGGCCCAATTGGGGGATGACAACCCTCCCACACTCCGTGAAAATGTTCATTAACCCCGGGGGACTGCCCAAAGGCGGGAAGGATCCCTCGTGGGAACATTATGCCGGACGCGGCCAGGAGGCATCTGATGGAGGGACTCCACCGACAGGAGCGTGACGCGTGTGGGATCGGGCTGCTCGCTCGTCCCGGAGGCCCGGCGGATCATGAGCTGCTCGTAATGGCCCTTGAGGCCCTGGACCGAATGGCCCATCGCGGGGCCACCGCGGACGACGGGCGGACCGGCGATGGGGCGGGGGTGCTGACCGCCCTCCCCCGCTGTCTGTTCTTACGTTTCTTGGAAACCCTGGGCCTGGGCGTTGCTCCCGAACGTCTGGCCGCAGTGATGCTGTTCCTGCCTGCGGATCCCTCCGCTCAAGAGAAGGCGTGCGCGCTCCTAAGGGACGCTTTCCAGACGCAGGGATTCTCCCTCCTGGCCTGGCGCCCCGTGCCGATCCGCGCGGAGCTCCTCGGCCCCCGAGCTCGGGCCACGTGCCCGGCCATCGTTCAGGCCTTGCTGGCGGACGAACGGGGCGACGCCCCCGAGGGGATCGACCGCCGGTTGTATCGCGCCCGCCGCCGGAGCGAACAGGAGGCGGCTGCCGAAGGGCTCTCCCTCTACGTCGCCTCCGCTTCCTGCCGGACCATCGTTTATAAAGCCCTGGTCCTCTCCCGGGATCTGCCGCGTTTCTATCCAGACCTGGAGGACCCGTCTTTCGAGACAGACTTCGTGATCTTCCATCAGCGTTTCAGCACCAACACCCTACCAGCCTGGACCCGGGCTCAGCCCTTCCGCACCCTCTGCCACAACGGAGAGATTAACACCCTCCAGGGGAACATCCACGGGATGCGCGCCCGAGAGGCCCTGCTGGCCTCCCCGCTTTGGGGGGATTCCATTGAGGACCTGCGGCCGATCATCGACCCCGAGGGCTCGGACTCCGCCATGCTGGACAACGTGGTGGAGTTCCTGGTCCAATCCGGATATGACATCCGCCACGCCCTGCGCATGCTGATCCCGGAGGCCTGGGAGAAATCTCTCGAGCTAGACGAGGCGACGCGAGGATTCTACGCTTACCACCAGGGCCTGATGGAGCCCTGGGATGGCCCCGCCGCGGTGCTGTTCACCGACGGTCGCTTCGTGGGCGCGGTGCTGGACCGCAACGGCCTGCGCCCCCTGCGGACGCTGCAGACGGTGGATGGCCTACTCTACTGCGGCTCGGAGATCGGGGCCCTGGAGATCCCTCCAGAGCGAATCCGGCGGCTGGACCGCCTGGGGCCGGGCCAGATGTGGGCAGCGGACCTGCGCACCGGTCGGGTGCAGGATCCCATCACCCTGCGGGCCGAGCTGGCCGCCCGGCGCCCCTACGCGGAGTGGGTGCGCCGCCATCGGGTGCGCCTGCCCGAGGCCCCAACAAGCCTCCCCCCCTCCGCTCCAGGGGTCCTCCTCCGGCGACAGATTGCCTTCGGTTACACCGCGGAGGAGCTGGCCCTCCTGCTTCGCCCCATGGCATGGACCGGCCAGGAGCCCATCGGTTCTATGGGCGATGACACGCCGCTGGCCATGCTCTCCGGATGGCCCCGTTCCCTTTACTATTTCTTCAAGCAGCGCTTCGCCCAAGTAACGAACCCGCCTATCGATCCCCTGCGGGAGACCCGGGTGATGTCCCTGATCGTGCTGCTGGGCGCTCGGGGCAACCTGCTGGACCCGGACGAGGAAGCAGCCCACCTCGTGGAGCTCCCGGGGCCGATCCTCGCCCCGGCTCAGGTCGCCGCCCTGCGGTCCCTGCCGGACCCGCGTTTCCGCGCTGTCGTGCTCCCGATGGTATGGCCGGTCGCCGCTGGGCCGGCCGGGCTGCGGCAGGCTCTGGAAGGCCTCTGCCAAGCCGCCGAGCGGGCCATCCGGGAGGGATGCGCTCTGCTGATCCTGAGCGATGAAGCGGTCGACGCCGCCCACGCCCCCATCCCGGCCCTGCTGGCCGTCGGCGCCCTGCACCACCACCTGATCCGGACCGGGCAGCGGACCCGGGCGAGCCTCATCGTGGTCTCTGGGGAGCCCCGGGAGGTCCACCACTTCGCCTGTCTGATCGGGTATGGCGCCTCAGCGGTCTGCCCCTACCTGGCCTTTGAGACCGTCGCTGCCTTGGCGGCCCGGGAAGGCGAAGGGGGGCGCGCTGGGAGCCCAGAGGAAGCGATCCGGCGTTACATCCAGGCCGTGGAGAAGGGCCTGCTCAAAGTGATGGCCCGCATGGGGATCTCCACCCTGGACGCCTATACCGGGGCCCAGATCTTCGAGATCATCGGCCTGCGGCGGGAACTGGTGGAATGGGCCTTCACGGGCACCCCGGCGGTCTGCGGTCCGGTCGGCCTGGAGGAGATCGCGCGACGCGTGGAGGTATGGCACCAGGCGGCCTTCGCCTCGGAACACCCACAGCTGCCCTCCCCAGGGTTCTACAAGCATCGGATGCGCGGGGAGTTCCACGCCCTGAACCCGGAGGCTGTCCGGGACCTTCAGGAGGCCGTTCGGACCCCCGATGCTCTGGGAGCGGGTTTCCCCGATGCCTACCGCCGCTATCAGGCGTTCGCGGCCCATGCCCATCGGGAGTCGGTAGATCTACGGGATCAGCTGCGATGGGAGAGCGACCACCCGCCGATCCCGCTGGACCGGGTGGAGCCGGAGGAGGCGATCCTCCGCCGCTTCTCCACAGCGGCGATGTCCCACGGCGCCCTCTCCTCGGAGGCCCACGAGACCCTGGCCATTGCTATGAACCGCTTGGGACTGCGCTCCAACAGCGGGGAGGGCGGCGAGGATCCTGCCCGTTATGAGACCGAGCGCAACAGCCGGGCCAAGCAGGTGGCCTCGGCCCGCTTCGGTGTCACGCCGTATTACCTGATCTCCACCGAGGAGCTCCAGATCAAGATGGCCCAGGGCTCAAAGCCTGGCGAGGGCGGTCACCTGCCGGCCAACAAGGTGACGGCGGAGATCGCCCGGCTGCGCTTCGCTCAACCCGGCATCGACCTGATCTCACCGCCCCCGCACCACGATATCTACAGCATCGAGGACCTGGCTCAGCTGATCTACGACCTCAAGGCCATCCACCCCCGGGCCCAGGTCTCCGTGAAGCTGGTCTCCACCATCGGGGTAGGGGTGATCGCGGCCGGCGTGGCCAAGGCCGGGGCGGACATCGTTCTGATCAGCGGCCACGCCGGAGGGACCGGGGCTTCCCCTTGGTCCTCGATCAAGAACGCCGGGATGCCATGGGAAGTCGGGCTGGCCGAGGCCCATCGGATGTTGGTGGCATGCGGGCTCCGGGACCGCGTACGGCTGCGCGTGGACGGGGGTCTGCGCACCGGGCGGGACGTGGTGATCGCTGCCCTTCTGGGGGCAGATGAGTTCTCCTTCGGCACCATTCCCCTTGTCGCTCTGGGATGCGTGATGGCCCGGGTCTGCCATCAGAACACCTGCCCGACTGGGGTGGCCACTCAGGATCCGGAGCGCCGGGCGAAGTTCGCCGGGCGCCCCGAGCACGTGATGGCTTACTTCCGGATGGTGGCGCATGAAGTGCGGGAAATCCTCGCTTCGATGGGCTATACCCGCCTGGGGGAAGTGATCGGGCGGACCGATCTGCTGAAGGCAGTGGATGATTCCGTGGACTGGGAGGCAGTGCTCCGCCCAGCGACGCCACCCCCGGCAGTTCTTACTGCCCCACGGGTCTGGTCCTTCGCCCTCAACGATCAGATCGTGCGCGACGGGGTCCACGCGCTGATGGAGGGCCGACCGATGCGGGGGATTTACCGGATCCGCAACGTGGATCGCACGGTGGGAGCGCGGCTGGCGGGGGAGATTGCCCGGCGGTATCGGGAGGCCGGGCTGCCGGAAGGGACCGTCACCTTGTGGTTCATCGGGGAGGCTGGCCAAAGTTTTGGGGCCTTCAGCCATCAGGGCATGCGGTTGATCCTGATCGGGGCCGCCAACGACGGCGTGGGCAAAGGGCTAGGGGGCGGGGAGATCATCATCTGCCCGCCCCACGACCTGCGGGATCCATCCCCGGTGTTGATCGGCAACGCCGCTCTGTATGGGGCCACCGGCGGGTGGCTCTTCGCGGCCGGGCGGGCCGGTGATCGCTTCGCAGTGCGCAACAGCGGGGCGTGGGCCGTGGTGGAGGGCGTGGGCGATCACGGCTGTGAGTATATGACCGGCGGCGGTGCCGTAATCTTAGGCCCGGTGGGAGACAACTTCGGGGCGGGGATGACGGGGGGCGTAGCCTACGTCTTGGACGAGGGGGAGGAGCTAGAGCGACGCTACAACCCTCAGCTCGTCCGCATCGATCCGGTGGAGGATCCGCAGGAGATCGCGTTCCTGCAGGCGATCCTGGAGCGCCACGTGCAATTCACTGGGAGCTCCCGGGCTCAGAGGTGGCTCGCCTGCTGGCCGGAGCCCATGGCCCGCTTCCGGCGAGTGCAGCCCCGGGGACTGACCCGGATCCGTCTCCCTCCACTGGACGCACTGCCCGCGCCGGAACTCGCGGTCCCGATGCCCCTCGATCTGCAGGGGCTTCTCCATCCAGCTCCGGGAGCCCATGGATCTCTCATTTCGCTGAAATAGACCATCAAGGAAAGGAAGCGAAGCGATGCGGCTGGAAGGACCCGATAGAGCGCGGATCAGCGCGCTGGGGATCTCCCCGCTGCTCCCGGGAGCCGCGTTCGGACTCCTCTGGCGAGCGCTGCAGGGAGTCCCGGGGGGATCTCCACAACCGAGGGAGTGAGATGGCACGCTCGGAATGGCTCTCCAGGCGGCTGATCGTCGCCGCACGGGTCTGGTTTACGGCAGGTGGGATCCTAGGGCTGTTTCTGCCCGCCTTGCAGGCGTTCGCCTTTCACGAGAACGCCGCTCGCCTGCGTGCCATCGCCCTGATCGGGCACAGGGTAGCTTCCGTTTGAGGAAACGGACTCCTCTCCACCTCGTCTCCTGTCCCGCTGGCTATACGGGCTCCTGAATGGAGGATGGATCCTTCTCGCCTTGGCCAGCTTGCAGGGGTTCGCCCCCTCCTACGCCATGAAGTATCCGCTGTCGACCACAGGAGCAGCCCAGGGGACGTGGAGGCATGGTCCGCTGATCCTTGCCCTCGTGAGGATCGCGTCGGTCCCGCTCGCTGTCCTTACCTCTACTACCCCGCCGCGCTGGCCCGGACGATGTAGGGACGGCTTTGTCCTTCCCGGACGCAGTAGGAGCGAATACGCAGGAAATCGGGGATACCGGGAATGGCTGCCTACGTCGGAATGATGCCGATCCTCGGGCTCGCGGTGTCCTGCGGACCGCAGTGGTCTTTGCGGTCGTCCTGGGCCTCCTTCAAACGGAACATCTCCCCTCCGAGCGCTGGATCCCTCTAGGCCCTCTTTTCCCGCAGATCGGCCCGGAGCGGGATCCATGGCCCTTCAACGTGGCGTTCTGGACGTTCGCCCACAACTGGATGGAGGCGATGGGGATCATGGCCAGGGCGGCGGTCTACACCCTGATCCCGCTCTACACACAGGCTCCAACGCCTGAGCATCGGCGTGCTGGCCGTTGGCCTGTATACGCTCTCCGCAATCCATGCCTTCGGGCACCACCCTTACATTACGATCTCAGCCGCCACGTCGGGGTTCACCGCACTGACCTAAGCAGCCTCGTGGTCGACAGGATTTTCCTCCGCCTTCACCGCATTCAACATCGGAGCCACCCTCTGGTGGGATGGCCTGCAGCTTCATCCCGCCCCGCGGTTTGTGCTGGGAGGGTTCCTCCTTTACCGAATCGATGGCTTCGTGGCCCTCCAGCTGGCCGCCCAGGCCCGGAACCTGGGCCTGCACGGCACCCTCCACGTGGCCGCTCATGCAATGACCACTCTGATCGCCGTTGGGATGATCTGGCTGGGAATGCTGTATCCCCATCGCCCCAGGCTGCGAGGGTGGGCCCTAAAGGCGCGCCAAGGATTCCTCCACGCCGGTTTGATTTTGCTGGCCGCGCTAAGGATGTTCGGCACCATACTGTGGGCTGGAGCAGAGGGGATCCCCTGTCCGGGCTGCGTGGCCGGGGGAGGGCCTATGGTATGGGGTCGCCAGGCTGCTGCTTGGGGCGCTCTTCGCGCTTGCCTAGGGCCGATTTGTGGTCAGTCTCCTTCGGCGGCCCCAGCCCGCGACCGTTGCCTCTCCCCCTCCCCTTCGGGGGGAGCGTTCCCCTCTTTCCAGCAACGGCCTGCCTGAGCGCCTCGCAAACAACAGGCCGAGCGGCGATCAAGCCGCTCGGCCTGGCCTGCTCGACCCGCAGGGCTTTTTATGAGGTTCTGGCGAACAGGTAGCCGGCAAAACGCTCCAGCATGGGGACGCCGCGCGCCTCGTTCTCCGGGAGGGGGGTCATCCCGCGCACCAAGCCGTCTAAGAGCGCCTCGATCTCCTGAAGATAACTCGTCTGCATCTCGATGTGGTTGCGGACGAAGTCGGGCGTGTTCTCCCCCAGGAAGGACCGATCGATGAGGCCGTTGACGATCACGCCGCCCGCCGGGATGCCGAAGTCGTGGAACTAGTGAATGAAGCGGCGGATCACCGCAATGAGCAGCGCTTCCGGAAGGGTCACGAAGAAGAAAGAAGCGAGCTCAGGATCCGTGATCAGCTTCCGGGCCCGCTCCATCCGGTCGCGGAAGCTGATCAGGTAATCCATTAGGGGATCCGGCTCCTCCCTCTTAATGAATGAAGGAAAGCAACTTACGGAGGGCCTGGGCCTCCTGGCGAGACTTGATCATCTTGTTCACCCAGAGGGCGTAGACCTTGGACATGCCGAGGAGCCGGCGGGCGTTGGCCGTGGGGGCGGTGTCGAAGACGTAGACCTCATGCGGTTGCGCAGATACTCGGGGATGTTCTGGGCCAGCAGCTCCGTCGGAAGCACCCGGTTGACCACATAGCCAGAGATAGGCACATCGAACCGGCAGAACAGCTCAGCTGCTTTCAGCGTGTCCGGGATCGCAAGCTCCTCCGGGATCAACACAAAGAAGAAGGCCGTGCGCTGGCTGTCGGTGAGGATGCCAGAGGACATGTTGATCCGCTGCCGGATACACTGGAGCTCCTCCAGGATGTGATCCTCTTCGGTCTGCTGACGGCGGACGCGGGCGACCATCTCCTCATATTCTCGCATCTCCTCCCGCAGCTTCGTGATCTTGGTGATCCACTCATCGTAGACCTTGGCCATGCTCGGGTAATACAGGGCGTGCCCCAGGGGGACCAGGTCGTAGATGCAGTAATCGTAGGGGCCCTCAACCACAATGTCCACCACCGCGTCGAAGATCGCGCTCTCCCCCATTGCCGGCTCGGCAGAGGCCGCCTGGATGTAATCCTTGATCTCCTGGGGCGCCTGATCCAGGCCGTACATTTCTAAGATCTTGTGCCGGATCTCTTCCTGATACTCCTTGATCGGGCGGTCGGCGTCGATCTCCTGGGCCCAGAGGTTGGGCATGATCTCCAACGGGCCCTTGCTGAAGATGTCCCGCTGGAAGACATCTGAGAGGCTGGCCTAAGGATCGACGGAGAAGACCAGCACCTTATAGCCCTGTTTGGCCAGCCAGTGGGCAGTGGCCGCGGAGAAGGTGGTCTTGCCCAGCCCGCCCTTGCCGCCGAACATGATGTAACGGCCCTCGGGGTTCTCCCGGAGCAACTTCGCCAGCGCAGTGGCCATCCTGGTTCACCTCGCGAAGGGAGTTGCTTGCCGTTCGGAACATTGCGTCCGCCATATCCCGCTCCCGGAGCATGCGGCGCTTCCAGGTGCTGATTTAGGGCGCCACATAGGGCAGGATGCGCAGGCTGTAATAGGGGTGAACTCACGCTCCCGAAGGACCCGTCGCCTCCATGTGATTAGGGCCGGGACAACATTGGGCAGCAGACGCAGGCTGTAGTAAGGCGGCATGATGGGGAGGCCGATGAGGTCGCCGAACAGGGCAGCGATGAACATGTTCTCCGTGGCAGCCCGCATCTCCAGGAGATGCTGGACCACGTCATAGGCGGCAAAGCCGTAGATCTGAAAACTTGACCTTCCAGCGTGCTAGAAGGCTTAAACTCCTCGTGAAGCAATTTGTAAGGATGGAATAATGGGTGCAGTATTGCATGCGCGCACTGTGGGATGCGTTGCTCAATTTGCTTGGATTCCATTCGTAAATCAGCAAGGCCAATGACATGACGGATCGAGAGAATCGCCCGCCGCGGTGGATCGGCGAGCCGACGGCGGAGCTGAGGCTGAACGCGCGGAACCTGCGGTATTGTGAGGCCATCGGCCTGCTTCATCCCTCCCGTCGGACCTCCTCCGGCCAGCGGCTTGCGGAGAGGAGAAAGGGCGCTTGATCTTCATTCGCAAAGCTCGGGCCCTGGGGTTTCGCTTCACAGAGATCCAGGACATCCTCACCCTCTGGGAGGCCCGCTGACCGCCAGGCCAGTGGGTCCGGGAGCTGATGGATCTCGAGATCGCGGAAGAGGGCACTGCTGGCCACGGTGGGGATCTTCCTCCCCTCTTTCGTCCTGGTCGCCCTGACCAGCCCGTGGATCCCTCGGCTGCGTCGCTCTAGGACCCTGGCGGCCTTCCTGGATGGGGTGAACAGTGCTTCCCTGAGGCTGATGGCAGGCGTGGTGATCCAGCTGGCTCTCACTTCCCTGGCAGATCCCCTTACGGTGGGGATCGGCGCCCTTAGCCTCTTTGTCCTGTTTCGATTCCCTGTGGAACGCCACTTACCTAATACTCGCTGGGCTGGCCGAAAAGCCAGCTTTAATCCTCATCGCGCGAGACCACAGGCAGCCAGATGTAAAAGGTACTCCCCGGGCAGCGGACTTCGTCATAGCCCGGGCTCTCCACCCAGATCCGCCCCCCGTGGGCTTCGATGATCCCTCGCGCCAGGGGCAATCCCAACCCCGGCCCTGCACCCTTGAACTTGACCGAGCCCGTGGAATGTCGCTCAATTGGCCCCACCCGGTAGAACTTCTCGAAGATCAGGGCCTGATCCTCCGGGTCGATGCCGATCCCCGTGTCCTGCACCGCGATCTCCACATAGTCCGTGGAGCCGCCGGCCTCCTCTGCCGGGACCCGGCGGGCGCGCAGGGTGATTGTCCCCCCGTCCGGAGTGAACTTGATGGCATTCTGCACCACGTGACGCAAGGCCTGCACCAGCCGGGTCAGATCCCCGTAGATCAATGGCAGGTCCTCCATCGGCTGCACGATCAGCTTCTGCCTTCGCTCTGCGATCGCCCCCTCCAGCGGCTCCACCGCCATGCGAACCAGCGTAGGGATCTGGATGGAGATGGGGTAGATGGAAAGGGCCTCTGCGTCGATCTGAGAGACATCCAGCATCACGTTGATGATCTCCTCCAGACGCAGGGCCGATCGGCGGAGGCCCTGCAGGATGTGCTCTAGGGATCCGCCGGATCCATCCTGCGCGCATAGAGTTTCCGTTAGCAGATCCGTGTATCCCCGGATGTGCGTGAGGGGAGTCCGGAGCTCATGGGAGGCGATCTCGATGAAATGGGTCTTGGCCCGATCCAGCTTCTCCAGCCGCCGGGCCGCCCGGGCCAGGTCTTCGTTCAGCTCGGCCAGGCGCGCGTTCAGCCGCCGCAGATCCTCCACCAGGCGGATGTTCTGCAGCACCGCCGCTGTCTGCTCCGCGATGGAGGCTAGCAGATCCTGATCCGCCAGCCCATAGGCTTCTGTCTCGCCGCGGGCCCCTAGGGCCAGACATCCCAGCAACACCGCCTGGGCTCGGATGGGAACAAAGAGCTCGACACCCAGACGTTGCAGCCAGCGCCGCTCCTCGGGATCTGCTTGCCGGAACGCCTTCCCGAAGTCGATCTCATACTGAGTGAGGGAACGGCCTTCTTGCCACGCCCGCAAGATGGGGCTGTCGGGGGCGAAGCGTCTCGGGTCGCCCGGCACTTCCCCCAGGCCTGGGATCACCCGTGTCTCCAGCGATGCGTCCGGCCGTTCCTCGAACAGCATCAGGAACCCCCGCCGGAGCCCGAAGGTCTCCTGCAGCACCGTGAAGGCGGCCTGCGCCAGCGTCTCCATATCCAGCAGGTTGCTGATCGCCTGACTATATCGCCGGACCACCGTGGCAGGCTCGTCCACGGAGGGCAACAGCCGGCGCCGGAGCCACCTATGTAACGGCCATCCGATCAACCGTTGCGCCAGGACAATGGCCAGCGCCATCCCTCCCCACTCCAGCCCCCCCGAGACCGCTCCGGGCAGGAACGTCCGCAAGGCCGCTGCTCCCGCCAGGATCCCGAAGACGAGGCCGATCTGCAGGGTCAAACTGAGCCCCCACGCCAGCAGGGATCGCCCGGCCTGTCGCAAGG
>JAGHYO010000227.1 GCA_017743605.1 Thermoflexus sp.
CGCCGGTGCGGATGTTGACCGGCGGCCGCTCCTCGCTGCGGGTGTGGATCACCCATTCCCGGTCATGAAGGTCGAGGGGCGGGTTGTCGGCGAGCAGGTCCATATGGGCCTCCCAGTAAGCCTGCACCGTCCCTACGTCCACCCAGTAGCTGCTGAATCGATAAGCATATACCCGGTAGGCGTCGATCATGCGGGGGATGATGTCCTTGCCGAAGTCGTGGGTGCTCTCCGAGTTGTGGGCGTCCTCCAAGAGCGCTTCACGCAGCACCTCCGGCCGGAAGACGTAGATGCCCATGGAGGCCAGGTTGCTCCGGGGGCGGATCGGCTTCTCTTCAAAGCAGACTACCCGCCCGTCCTCGTCGGTCTCCAGGATGCCGAAGCGGGAAGCCTCTTCCAGGGGCACGGGGAGGGCAGCAATGGTGAGGTCGGCGTTCTTCTCCACGTGGAGAAGGAGCATGGGGTTGTAGTTCATCTTGTAAATGTGGTCGCCGGCCAGGATCAGCACGTGGGTAGGCCGGTGATGCTCAATGAAATCCAGGTTCTGATAGATCGCATCCGCCGTTCCTTGATACCAGTCCGAGTCCGCCCGCCCCAGATAGGGGGTGAGGATCCAGACCCCGCGGTGGAACCCGTTGAGGTCCCATGGGGCGCCGCTGCCGATGTGCTCGTGGAGGGAGCGAGGTCGGAACTGGGTGCAGACGCCCACCAGATAGATGCCGGAGTTCACGCAGTTGGAGAGGGCGAAATCGATGATGCGGTATTTTCCAGCGAACGGGACCGCAGGCTTGGCCCGCTTCTGAGTGAGAATGCTCAGGCGGGTGCCCTTTCCCCCCGCCAGGATCATCGCCACCGTGCGCATCCCCCATCCTCTTGATCCAAAAGACCGGAGGTGAGTCGTGATCTCCCCGCTTGCACCGTGAGGCAACTGCCCCGTTCGCGGCCGGGAGCAACCTGCTCTCTCCCGCCCATAAACCTCCCTGGCATTAGGGATTATGCCATGCGAGAGCCCGCCGGTAAAGGCCCTCGTAGGCTCGGGCAGAGGCAGCCCAGGAGAAATCCTGGCTCATGGCCCGACGCTGGGCTGCCTGCCATGCCGGTCGATCCGCGTAAAGGGCCAGGGCGCGATCCACCGCGGCGAGGAAAGCTTCTACGGAGAATGGCGAGAACACAAAGCCCGTGCCTTCTTCGCCGGCGATGTCCTGGACAGTGTCGGCCAAGCCGCCCACCGCGTGGACCAGGGGGAGGGCGCCGTAGCGCATGGCGATCATCTGACCCAGGCCGCAGGGCTCGAACTTTGAGGGCATCAGGAACACGTCCGCGCCGCCGTAGAGCAGCCGGGCCAAGCGATCATCGTAGGCCAATCGCACGCCGGCCTGCTTGGGGAAGCGAGCGGGCCACGCCGCCAAGGCCGCTTCGTATTCCGACATCCCGGTCCCTAGGACCGCCACCTGGATCCCGCGGGCGAACAGGGCCTCGGCGGCCTCCAAGAACAAGGGAGTCCCCTTCTGTTCGATCAAGCGCCCGACGAAAGCGAAGAGCGGGGTCTCCTCCTGCACAGGCAAGCCGAAGGCCTGCTGAACAGCCCGCTTGTTCTCCGCCCGCCGCTCTAAGGCCTCCACGTCGAAGTGGGCGGCCAGAGCCGGATCCGTGCGGGGATCCCAGGCCTCTAAGTCCAGGCCGTTCAGGATGCCGACCAGGCGATCGGCCCGCCGCCGGAGCAAGGGCTCCAGGCCGAAGCCGAACTCGGGGGTGAGGATCTCCTGAGCATAGCGGGGGCTCACGGTGTTGAGCGCGTCGGCGTGGGCGATGCCCCGGGCCAGCCAGTTGATGTGGCCAGGGGTCTCCACCTCCAGCCGATCCACATGCTCAGAGATCCCCCCAAAGGCCAGCAGGGCATCCCCGGTGATCCCCTGATAAGACAGGTTGTGGATGGTGAAGACCGTGGCGATGGGACGGTAGAAGCGATCCCGCCGGCCGACAGTGGCCAGCCAGAGGAACAGGAAGCCGGTGTGCCAGTCGTTGCCGTGAAGGATCTCCGGCTGCCAGTTGAGATAACGCAGCAGGGCCAGGGCTGCTTGGCAGAAGAAGATGAACCGCTGGGGGTCATCCGGGTATCCATACACTTGTTCCCGGCCGAAATACCCTTCGTCCCACAGGAAATACGTGGGGACTCCCGTGGCCTCGCTCACCTCGACCTCGACCGCTCGGGTCTCCCCGGCGAGACCCAGGGGGACCGGGAGGGGAGGCCGCATAGGACGAAGGTCGTAAGCAGACCCCGGGATGGCCCGGTAGCGGGGGAGGACCACCCGGACGTCGTGGCCCATCGCCCGCAACGCCCGAGGGAATCCGTATCCGACATCGGCCAGTCCGCCGACTTTGATGAAGGGAGCCGCCTCGGCGGCCACATAAAGGATGCGCATGCTGGCCTCCCGGCGCGCGGGCAGGGAGAAGCCCGCGAAGGAGAGTTTTGCCGCTTTCATTATGCCACATCCTACGTGCGGATCCAGGGGCTTCCGCTCTGGTCGGCCCTGGCGTGGCTGAACGCAATTCCCCGCCCGGAAGGCCGAGAAGCCCTGCCCCTTTCTTTGAGAGGGGGCGCTCGGAGCCCGCGGATTTGGACGGGCTCGGCACTTGAAATAGAATAAACAGCGATCGAAAAGGCCCCGCCCTCACCACCACCGCCGCCCATCGGATCCGGATCAAGGGGGGTTCCCGATGCGAGTGGTTTTCCCGTTTACAGCGATCGTCGACCAAGAACGGATGAAGCGGGCCTTGGTGCTGTGCGCCATCTACCCCCAGATCGGCGGGGTGCTGATCCGGGGCGAGCGGGGCACCGCCAAGTCCACCGCAGCCCGCGCCCTAGCCGCCCTGCTGCCTGAGATCGACGTGGTTGCGGATTGCCCCTTCTCCTGCGATCCGCATCAGCCCGGCACCTGGTGTACCCTTTGCCGAGAGCGCGCGGAGCGCGGCGAGGCCCTCCCGGTGGCTCGACGCAAGACCCGTTTTGTGGACCTGCCGGTGAGCGCCACAGAGGATCGTGTGGTGGGCACCCTGGACATCGAGCGGGCGATACAGAAGGGGGAGCGCCGCTTCGAGCCCGGAGTGCTGGCCTTGGCCAACCGCGGCCTGCTGTATGTTGACGAGGTAAACCTGCTGGACGATCACATCGTGGACGTCCTGCTGGACGCGGCGGCGATGGGGGTGAACGTTGTGGAGCGGGAGGGCATCTCCTTCCAGCACCCGGCCCGCTTCATCCTGGTGGGCACCATGAACCCCGAGGAAGGAGACCTGCGGCCCCAGCTGCTGGACCGCTTCGCGCTGTGCGTGAACGTAGAGGGGGTGCGGGATCCCGCCCACCGAGCGGAGATCCTACGACGCAACCTGGCCTTCGAACAGGACCCCGAGGGGTTCCGGACGGAGTGGGAGCCTTACGAGCGGCAGCTTTCGGAGGAGATCGCGGCCGCCCAGCAGCGGCTTTTCAGTGTCATCCACACCCCTCGGGATCTCCTGTTGATTGCCGGGCTGGTCTCCAGCCTGGGGGTGGATGGCCATCGGGCGGATTTGGTGATCCTCAAGACAGCCCGGGCCCAGGCCGCCCTCAAGGGCCGAGATCAGATCACTGAGGAGGACATCCTGCTGGCGGCGGAGCTGGCGTTACCCCATCGCCTCAAGCGCCGGCCCTTCGACGAAGATGGACATCTCACCCTGGAGCAGCTGGCCGAGCGCATGGAGCAGGTCCGGCGCCAGATCGAAGGCAACGTCCCCGCTCAGCCCGCCCCCTCCCCGGAGGCAGGGACCCCAAAAAAAGCCCAGCGCACCGACGGGGAGCTCCGTGATCGGAGCCGGCCCGTCGGAGAAGAACCCGCGCCGCTGCAACGCCAGACGGTCACCCGTCAGGAAGGCGTGTGGTGGGAGGGAGGGAAGCCGGTTCCCATCGGGGAGACGTTTCGGGTGAAGCGATTAGACACCCCTAAGGATCGGCGGGAGCGCCGGATCGGGGGACGTCGCAGCGTCACCCGCTCCGCTCGCAAGCGGGGCCATTACATCTGGGCGCGTCCCTCTCCGGGCCAGGCGTATGATCTGGCCTTCGACGCCACCTTCCGGGCGGCTGCCCCTCACCAGATGGAGCGGGACCGCTCCCAAACCGCCCTGGTCATCCGTCCAGAGGACTACCACCGCAAGGTGCGAGTCCGCCGGGCGTCCAACCTGATCCTGTTCGTGGTAGACGCCTCCTGGAGCATGGCGGTGGCAGAGCGGATGGAGGCCACCAAAGGGGCGATCCTCTCCCTATTGACGGATGCCTATCAGCGGAGGGATCGGGTGGGGCTGATCGTCTTTCAGAAGGATCGAGCCCGCCTGGTGCTACCGCCCACCTCCAGCGTGGACCTGGCCAAAAAGGCGCTGGAGGACATCCCGGTGGG
>JAGHYO010000228.1 GCA_017743605.1 Thermoflexus sp.
ATGTAATTCGTGTGCTCCACCAGGGCCAGGAAGGGGAACCCCGCCCGCTTGGGAAGATTGATCCAGTAAACCCTGCGGGTCAGCGGCCGCTGCAGGGCCAGGATCAAGACCACCGCCCCCAGCGACCGCAGGGCGAGCAGCCGGCTCACATACCCTGCAGGCAGCGCGGGCACGAGGCGAACCAGCAGGCGGGGCGAGGTGGTGACCAGGGCGGCATCCACCATCGCTAGCCCATCCGCGGCCTCCACCTGCCATCCCTCCGCTCCTGGCTCCAGGCGGAACACAGGGGTGCTCAGACGGATCTGCCCCCCCTGGGCGCGGACCTGGTCGGCCAGGGCGTCGAAGAAGGCCTGAAAGCCCCCCTCGAAGGTGCCCAAGCGGGGGCTGCGCTTGTGGATGCGCGCCCAGAACCAGGCCATGTTGATCTCCGCATACGCCTCCCCAAACTTGCCCTCGAGAAGCGGCTGCCAGATCCGCTCGTAAGCCCGCCACCCCATATAGCGGGGGAGCCACTCGTGGGCGGTCACCCGCTCCAGGGGTTCCCAGCGCGGGGTCCACCGCAGATAGGCGATCACGAGACCCATCCGCAGCTTCTCCGGGAGGGAGAGACCGGGGAAGCGCAGCACGGCCAGGGGACTGTCGAAGGGATACGGCCGCTCGTTATACCAGACGGCGGTGACCGGCCGAGGGAATCGAACTCGGTGGCTCAAGCCCAGCTCGTCGATCAGGTGCAGGATCTCGCGGTCGGAAGCGAACCAGTGATGATAGAAGCGCTCCAAGGACCAGGACCAGCCCTCCGCACGGAAGCCGGAGGCCAGCCCGCCGGGCTGGGGCGCAGCTTCATATACCACCACCCGAGCCCCCGCCCGGGTCAGGTCGTAGGCGGCAGCCAGGCCCGCCGCGCCTGCTCCTACAATGGCGACCCGCGGCGTCATCCAGCAACTCCACCAGAAAAAAATCCTCACTCCGGGAGCGATGCGCCCGGAGCGCTTCACAGATTCAGACTATATTGTAACCTGGGACATGCTCCCCTCGATGGAGGACGCCCCTGGATCCGGAAAGCTGGATGGCAACAGGTGGGAATCTATGACAAGGATGCGACGCGTCGGCACGGTGGGGCTGCTCCTCCTGGGCGGGCTTCTGCTCGCCCTGGACCCTTTCAGCATCCCTGCAGCGCGGTGGCTGAGGGAGGGGGATGCCCTATGGGCGGAGGGGCGGGTGCTTTCCGCCCGGAAGGCCTACCAGAAGGCTTTGCCCCTTCGCCCCGCCGACCCGGCCCTCTGGCATCGCCTCGCGCGGCTTCACATGGTCCTGGGGGAGCTGGAGGAAGCGGAGGCGGCCTGGGCGCGGGCGGCGAAGCGGGGAGATCCCTGGGCGGCGCGCGGTCAGGCGGAGCTGGCAACCCGCCGCGGGGATCGGGAAGAAGCTCAACGGCGCTGGGAGGATTGGGCGCGTCGCTATCCCGAGGACCTGGAGGCGTATGCGCGCTGGGCGGAGGCCGCGCTGGCCCTGGGAGACGAAGTGGGGGCTCGGGCGGCCTGGGAGGCTGGACTGGCTCGCCGTCCAGACGACCCGATGTTCCGCTTCCGACTGGGCCTCCTCCAGGGCGCAACCGACCCCAAGGGGGCTTGGGTCCTGCTGAACGGGCTTCCCTCCCCCCTCTCGGGCTGGGCGGATCTGCTACCGGACCCCGCTCAGCCGTCGACGCTGCGGCGATGGGGGCTCGCCCTGGTGGGGGGGCGTTACTGGGGAGAGGCGCGGGTGGCCCTCGCCCGCTGGCTGGAGCAGGATCCGGGGGATCCGATCGCCAGGTCCGCCATGGGATACGTCCTGGGTCGGCTGGGCCAGGAAGGAGAGCCGTGGTTGCAACAGGCCCTTTCGGGGGCCGAAGCGCCACCCGAGGCCCATTACTTCGCCGGCCTTTACCTGCTGGAGCGGGGGCGCTATGCCGAGGCCCAGGAACGCTTCGCTGCCGCTTACCAGCGGGATCCCCATCCTGTATATGCTATGGAACAAGGGCGGGCGGCCATGCTGGCGGGCGACCTCCTCACCGCCGAGCGATGGCTCCGCCAGGCGGCAACAGACGCTCCAGGGAACGTGGAGGTCTGGAACGCCCTGGCCACGCTGTATCTGGGTCATCAGATTGGGCTGGGGAAGGGGATCGAGGCGGCTTTGGAGATCTTGCAGCGGGATCCCCAGCGGGTGGAGGGTTATGAGTGGCTCGGGTGGGCGCGTTACCTTCAGGGGGATTTCGTCGAGGCGGAGCGGCTGCTGCAGCAGGCCACGGGGATGGCGCCAGGGCGCGCCTCGGCGCATTATCGGCTGGGCGTGGTGATGGCGGCAAAGGGACGATGGACGGAAGCCCGGCGTCTCCTGGAGCGGACGGTGCTTCTGGATCCAACGGGCGATTTCGGCAGCCGTGCCATCCGGATGCTTCACCGCATCCCGTAGCTGGCGGGCCTTCAGCGGCGCCGCGCCCGGCGGCGGGTGGGTCGCAGGGCGAGCCGGAGGGCCCGCAGCCCGCGGTCCAGGACCTCCAGGTCCAGGGTATAGAACGTCCTGCGGCCGGCCTCGCGGGCGCGCACGAGGCCGACCCTCTGCAGGATCTGGAGATGGTGGGAGACGGTGGGCTGGGAGAGGCCCAAGGCCTGCGCCAGATCTCGCACGCACAGCTCCCGTCCCCACAGCAGCTGCAGGATCTGCTGTCGGCCGGAGTCGGCTAGGGCCCGGGCAAAACGAACCGGATCGCTGCTCATCGGCTCTCCCTTACCGGAGGCTTTGCGGGGCGACGGGCCGTAGATCCCGATAGCGCCAGCGAAGCTCCCACACCCGCAGGGCCGCCTCGATCTTGATCCGCCAGTCCATCTTGGAGCGCCCGACCCGCCGGTCCTCGAAGAAGATGGGGATCTCGCACACCCGGTAGCCTAAGCGGTGGGCGATGTAGGCCATCTCCACCTGGAAGATATAGCCGGTGGATCGGACGCGGTCCAGGGGCATGCGCGCCAGGGCATCCCGGCGCCAGCATTTGAAGCCCGCCGTCGCGTCCCGAACTTTGAGGCCTAGGATGGCGCAGGCGTAGAAGTTCCCCCAGCGGCTCAGCCAGTAGCGGCCGGGCCCCCAGCGCGGATCCACCCGTCCCCCTGGCACGTAACGGGAGCCCACCACCACGTGAGCGTCGGGCAGCCGCTCCAGCATCCGGGGGATGACCGAAGGAGGGTGAGAGAGGTCGGCGTCCATCTGGACGATGGCTTCGGCGTCGGTCTCGAGGGCGATGCGGAAGCCTTCCAGATACGCCGGTCCCAGCCCGCGAGGCCCGTCTCGATGGCATACCAGGAGGCGGCCGGGATGCGCCCGGGCCAGTGCCTTTGCCACCTCCCCTGTCCCATCCGGGGACCGGTCGTCCACCACCAGGATGCGCAGGTCCGGCAGCCCCAGATCCATCAGGGCCTGGACCAGCCGGGGGAGGTTCTCCGCCTCGTTATAAGTGGGGACCACCACGATGGTTTTCACGGGCCCTCCCTCCAGCAGGTGTAGAGATTGTTCTCGATCCCTATGCGTAGGAGCACGCGCCCCACCGTCTGGTCGATCAGGTCCTGGAGGTTGCAGGGCTGCCTGTAGAAGGCGGGGACGTGAGGCATGATCACCGCCCCCATCTGCGCTGTCCGCCGCATCAGGTCCGGATGGCCCAGGCGCAGGGGGATCTCCCGCACCGCCAGGATGAGGGAGCGGCCCTTCTTCAGGGTGACGTTGGTCGCCCGGCTCATCAGGTCGGACGTGTAGCCGCTGACGATGGCTCTTGGCGTCTTGATGGAGCGTGAGATGATCACCATCTCCATAGTCTAAAAGGAGCTAAAGGCGATGGCAGCCCCTATGTCATGGAAGGGATGGACCACATCCGCCAGCTCCAGGACCTAGCAGATCATGCAGTCGATCTCCTCGACGATCGTCCCGCGAGCGGCATGGGGGAGGACAAGGCGGGTCTCGATCTCCGGGTCGGAGCGGAGCCCCTCCAGCAGGCGGATCCCGTAGATCACCCCGCTGGCCCCGTCGATCCCTACGATCAGCCGTCGCGCCGTTCCGCTTCTTGCCCTCCTCTCGGGATGCATCCTTCTGGGCCCGGATGTCCGTCAGCGCTCCAGCGCCTGCGGCAGGATCCGTAGGGCAAGTCGCAGGCGGGTGCCGTGCCAGAAGAGCAAGCTTCCCTCGATCCAGCGTACTCGGCCCGCGCGCCCTGCGGGCGTGTCGGCGAACAGCGCTCGCACCCATACAGTGTCCTCGGGCCGGAACGGGTAGGGCTCGTCGGGGAGGAGGATCACCTCGGGCTCCGCCGCCTGGATCTCCTCGGTGGAGAGGCGCGGGTAGCGATGGTCCCGGTCGGCAGGGCGCGCGGGCCGAGTACGCTGGATCGAGGGAAGCT
>JAGHYO010000229.1 GCA_017743605.1 Thermoflexus sp.
GCCTTGAAGAACTGGATCAGGACCAGGGATACGAAGGCCATGGTCATGGCCTCCTGCAGGCTCCGGCCGGAGGAGAGCGCCCAGGTGAACAGGGAGAAGTTGACCAACGCAGACCAGAGACCCCCGGCCAGCATCAGCAGGACCACCGGCCGGGTGAAGAGGCCGCTGCGGGGGTTGCGGGGCGGCCGGCGCATCAGATCCGGCTCCGACGGGTCCACCGAGAGGGCCAATGCGGGCAGGCCGTCCGTGGCCAGGTTCACATACAGGATCTGGGCCGCGCTGAGGGGTGGGGGAAGCCCGGCCAGGGAGGCCATGGCCATCAGGAGGATCTCTCCCACGTTCGAGGAGAGCAAATACATCAGGTATTTCTTGATGTTGGAGAAGATGGCCCGGCCCTCCTCCACGGCCGCCACGATGGAAGCGAAGTTGTCGTCCAGCAGCACCATCGCCGCGGCCTCCTTGGAGACATCCGTGCCGGTGATCCCCATGGCGACGCCGATGTCGGCCTTCTTCAGGGCGGGGGCGTCGTTGACCCCATCCCCGGTCATCGCCACGATGTGGCCCTCCTTCTGGAGGGCGGTGACCACCCGGAACTTATGGGCCGGCGACACCCGGGCGTAGACGTCGATCTCCCCCACGTGCCTGTCGAACTCCTCATCGCTCATGCGATCCAGCTCCGCCCCCGTGATGACCCGGCCGTCCCGAAGGAGGCCCAGCTCCTGGGCGATGGTCTGGGCGGTCAGCGGATGATCGCCGGTGATCATCACCACCCGGACGCCTGCCTCTCGGCACACCCGGATGGCTTGCTTTGCCTCGGGGCGCGGCGGGTCGATCATCCCCACCAGACCTAAGAAGGTCATCTCCTCCTCGGCGTCCTCTGCAAGGGCCCGGGGCTTGTCCGCCACCGCCAGCACCCGGAGCGCCTCCCCGGCCATCGCCCGGGCGGCCTCCAGGATCCGCTCCCGATCCGAGGGGGTGAGGGGCCGTTCGCCCTCCTGTGTTAGCAAAAAGCGGCAGCTTTCCAGAATCACCTCAGGGGCCCCCTTGGAGGCCGCAAATAGACCCTCCGAACCCCGGTGCAGGGTGGTCATCCGCTTGCGCTCGGAGGTGAAGGGGATCTCATAGACCCGAGGGTAACGGCCGTTCAGCTCGTCCGGCTGCAGCCCGGCCTTCAGCGTTGCGAACAGGAGGGCCAGCTCCGTGGGATCCCCTTGCCCCCGCCAGGCGCCGTCCGCGCCGCGATGGAGACGAGCATCCGAGGCCAGGGCCGCCGCTTGAAGGAGCCGGCGCACGGCCTCTGAAGGCGCCACGGATTGTCCGTCCGTCCGGAACTCCCCCGTCGGCTCGTATCCGCTCCCGGTGATCTCCCAAAACTGCCCGCAGACAAAGAGGCGCCGCACAGTCATCTCGTTCCGGGTGAGAGTCCCGGTTTTGTCTGTGCAGATGACATTGGTGCTCCCCAGGGTCTCCACGGCCGGCAGCCGGCGGATCAGGGCATTGCGCCGGACCATCCGCTGCACCCCCAGGGCCAGGGAGATGGTGACCACCGCCGGCAGGGCTTCGGGGACCACGGCCACGGCCAGGGCCAGCCCGAGGATCAGCATCTCCAGCCACGGCTGGCCCCGCAGCAGGCCGAGGGCCACGATGAGGACCACCACCCCTAGGGCGGCCCGGGCCAGCGCCTTCCCTACCCGATCCAGGTTCTCCTGCAGCGGCGTCCTCTCTTCCTGGATCGTTTGCAACATCCGGGCGATGGCCCCGAACTCCGTCCGCATCCCTGTGGCAACCACCAGCCCTTTGCCCCGGCCGTACGTCACCGCCGTCCCGGCATAGGCCATGTTCCGCCGATCCCCGATGGGGAGCGCGGGGTCCGGGATCGCTGCTGTGTGCTTCTCCACGGGGACCGACTCGCCGGTCAGGACGGCTTCGTCGATCTGGAGGTTAACCGCCTCGATCAGCCGCAGGTCTGCAGGCACCCGATCCCCTGCGTAGAGGATCACCACGTCCCCCGGCACCAGCTGCCGTGCGGGAATCCGTTCCTCCACTCCTTCCCGGAGGGCGGTGGCCATCGGGGCGGCCATCTGGCGCAGCGCCTCCAGGGCCCGCTCCGCGCGGTATTCTTGGACGAAGCCGAGCAGGACGGAGAAGAAGACGATGATCATGATGACCACCGCCTCCGTCCCGTGGCCCAGGATGATGGAGAGGGCGGTGGCGGCCAGGAGGATCAGCACCAGGACGTTCCGGAACTGGGACAGGAGGATGGCCAGGGGCGAGATGCGCCGGGGGGGTTCCAGCTCGTTGGGGCCCCATTCTCGGAGCCGGCGGGCTGCCTCCTCCTGGCTCAACCCCGCCGGCCCCGCATGCAGCCGCTGGAAGCTTTCTTCTATTGGTAAAGTATGCCAGGGGATCTGGGGCTCAGAGGGCTGCTCCATCGGATTATTCCTCCGAGCGCTGCAGGCCCAAGGCCAGGAAGACGTAGTAAGCCAAGGTGGAGAGGGCCTGAGCCAAGGCGGCCACGTAGGTCAGCGCAGCCGCCCGCAGCACCTCCCGGGCTCCCGCCCGCTCCTCCGGGGTCCGCAGCAACCCGGTTCCCTCCAGCAGGGCCAGGGCCCGGCGGCTGGCGTCCAGCTCCACGGGCAACGTGACCAGGGCGAAGAGGGCGGCGGCGGAGAAGAACAGCACCCCGGCCCAGACCAGCGTCGGGCTCTGCATCAGGAAACCAACAAGGAAAAGGATCGGGCCGAGCCAGGAGCCGAAGTTCACCGCGGGCACCAGAGCCGCCCGGGCCCGCAGCCCCCAGTGACCCTCCGCGTCCTGGAGCGCGTGCCCGATCTCGTGGGCCGCCACGGCCAGGGAGGCCACCGAGGGCACGCCCGCCACACTAGGGGAGAGCCGGAGCGTCTTGGTAGAGGGGTCATAATGATCCGTCAGGTGCCCCGGGGTTCCTTCGATGCGCATTTCATACAGCCCGGCCGTTTGCAGCAGGCGCTGGGCCGCCTCCAGCCCGGTCAGGCGAGCGGGTGCCTGCAGCCACCGGTTATACGCCGCCTGCACCTTCGCCTGGGCATATAGGCCCAGCAACAGCGCCGGCATGGCGAACAGGAAGTAAAGTGGATCCCACCAGAACAGCATCGCCGCACCTCCTTCGAGTTCCCTGAGAATCTTAGGATCGGGCGGACGTTCCGCTCGCCCCCGGTTCGATCAAATGAAAAGACCTTCGACCGATGCCCGAACGCATCCGGTGAGGACGCTTTCCGGCATCGGCCGAAGGTCTCGCCACGCCCAGAGCAGGCGATGAGACCGGGGATCGGAACCGGAAACGTCCCGTGCTGACGATCCCATCACCGAGCCTGATGGGCCCGGGGGCTACTCCCCTTCCGGCCTTTTCTAGGAATATCCTGAGGCGGCCTCTCTGTCAAATTCAGGCGAAGCCCGCAGGGGCACCGGCGCGCCGCGCCGAGATCTTGAACCTACGCCCCCTTTGCGCTATGATGAGTCGCCAGCGCACCGATAGTCTACGCTCGGATCCCCGAATCTCGCGGAGGGATGGGTCGTCGGATGGAAGAGACGCGCCCCTTCTTGTTGGATTCCTCGATCCTCGTGGAGGACCGCCTCCATTTCGTCACGGTGGGGGCCGTGCGGACGGAGCGGGGGTGGATCTGCATCGACACGCCAGCCGACCCACTGCACGCCGCCTGGTGGCGGCAGACCCTGCAGTCCATCGCCCCCACGCCCATCCTCGCCGTCATTTACACGGATGCCACCCGGGATCGGGTGATGGGCACCCCCTTCCTTCTGGAATGGAAGCCCGCCCTGATCATTGCCCATCATCACGTGTTCGATCGGCTTCGGGGCCATGGGGAGATGGGGCGCCAGCAGCTGGTCGACCTCCTCATCAGCATCGGCCAGACCGAGTCGGCGGAGCAGCTGGTCCGCGCCCCGCTCATGCTGCCCAACCTGACCTTCTCCGACCGCTTGGTCCTGAAGTTCGGCGCGCCAACGGTGATCCTGGAGCACGTAGGCGGGGCTTCCCCCGGGCAGATCTGGGTGCGCATCCCGGAACACGATGTGGTGTTCGTAGGAGACGCCGTCACGCTGAGCGCTCATCCCAACCTGGGGGAGGCAGACCTGGAGCGGTGGCTGGGTCAACTCGAGCAGCTGCGTGCCGGCCGGGTGGCCGCCCGCATCGTGCCCGGGCGGGGCCCCCTGGCTTCGCCCGCTGACCTCGCCCCCCTCCTGGATTACCTGAAAGCGCTGATGCGACGGATCCGGGCTCTGGCGGCCTCCTCGCGCAAACCCGAGCTCGGCGCCCTGATCAACGAGTTCATGGCCTACTTCCCAGTCCCCGAATATGAGCGGGAGCGGGTCCAGCGCCGCATCCGCTCCGCGCTGGAGCGGCTGCTGGAGC